>NZ_SPQR01000022.1 GCF_004766055.1 Desulfosporosinus sp. Sb-LF
TACTTGGGGCGCAGGCCCCTGGGAACGTAGGTCATCGCCAGGTAAACCAGCAAAAGGACTATCTCTAACGAGGTAGTCTTTTTGTGTTAGAACGAACGATTTTCAAGCATTAAAACGTCTATGGGGTCGGGGTTCCACCCCTTCGGGTCCACACTGCCGGAGAGTGCGTCATAAGTCGCAATGTGGCGAAAGTCTCATCCGACTTTCGTCACACAGCTGGAGTTTTCGTTATGGGTTGCCGTATTCGGTATACTAAAGTCTCACCTTCGCCACGAAGTGTTTCTCTTTGTACTTGTGGCAAAATAGAAATACAACGAATGACAAAAGTTAACATTGTGTAGGTGGCAAAAACCTATTGCAGCACCCCATAATTCAACAACCTTTAATTGTTTAAGTAAAGGGGCTAAAGAAAGAGTGCCAGCAATGGGCCAAGAATGCTTTGGGCGCTGGCCCCTGGGAACGTATAGACTATCGTGGGTAAACATGCAAAGAGACTACCTTTTATAATCAGGTAATCTCTTTGCGTTGTGAATACTATGTACCACATTCAATCCACAGGGTTAATGTAGTCGTAATGAGCCGCTATGTAGCCTCACTAGGAGTGCCGGCGCTTCACGTAGGCTGTATGTATACCGAAGACGGAGGTTAAGGCTCTCCAGGTCAATATTCTGGGCCGTGGCCTACGAAAAGGTACCAGAGTAGCTAACAAACGATATCCATTGGATTACCTACTGTGTTACCTGATTAAAGTAACAAAATGGAGTACTACAAGCTAGATGATTCTAACTGATCGGCGTGGTTCTCTTTTTCGTGTTTATTAGCTTCATAACCAAAGAGGAATTTTTGGTTACAATAGGAACAATGTATAAACTTCCCATCTGCTGCTGGTACTGGCATATTAAGCCACCTCCTTTGATCACGATTATAACCATTTCACCATTTTTTATACCATTCTATATTAATAGGTGTGTGATCTATACCAACTCATTCATATGTTAGATATGAGGTGAGAAAGATGTTGAAAAAGTGGACCAGAGATATGAGCGTAGAGTTACATTGGATGAAACGTGATTTAGTACGTCGATGGCGGCTGGATACTCCAACAGGTATTATGGGCATACTAATATTAATCTCGGGTTTTTTTCTTTTCATGGTAATTGGAGGCGGTGTTGCACATATCTTTCGCTCATTTGTCCCGTTGGTTTCCGGCTCGCGTGTCGGAGAAGTCTATTGGCAGTCAGTCAGCTTTGGAATTAAAACAAGCTTTATATTTGTAATCTTTAGTGGATCGATTATTATGTATTTTCTGCTTAAGCTATCGAACCGGAGATAATTTAAATATTTTATTGTTCTAAGTACATAGCTTACTAAATACAACTAAATTATGGACAATCTGTTTATATTTATTGAATTGCCATTCTTGCATAGGCGTTATTCCTATGTTAAGATTTATGGGTTAGAAGGAGGATGAATCCGTGGATTTTTTATCTGGGATTACGGGTACACAACTATTTAATTTTATCATGCTTCCCATTCAAGTTATTATCATCTTTTTGACCTTTTACTACTTTGTTCTATCAATGTTTGGATTGTATCGTAAAAAGGAAACTAAAATACTTAAGCCTGATAAGAATTTTGCTATAGTAGTCGCTGCACATAATGAGGAAACTGTCATTGGACCGTTACTGGAAAATCTATTTCAACTTGATTATCCCAAAAAATTATATGACGTTTTTGTTGTGGCCGATAACTGTACTGATAAAACTGCATTGATTGCACGAAATGCCGGTGCAATTGTGCATCGACGTTTTAATACCGAAAAACGTGGTAAGGGTTATGCGTTGGAGTGGATGTTTCATCGTTTATTTAAGCTGGAGCGCCAGTACGATGCTATAGTAATTTTTGATGCGGATAATCTCGTGAAGGATAACTTTCTATTTGAGATGAACAGTAAGCTTTGCCAAGGTCATAAAATAGTGCAGTGCTACTTAGATTCAAAGAATCCATTTGATACGTGGGTAACAAATACGTTCTCTATCGCATTTTGGGTAACGAATCGAATGCTTCAACTTGCAAGGTTTAATACGGGTCGTCTCTCGAACGTTCTGGGTGGTACGGGTATGTGTATTTCGATTGACGTTTTAAAAGAATTCGGATGGGGTGCTACATCCTTAACCGAAGACCTTGAATTCAGCATGAAGGCATTATCACATGGTATTAAAACAACGTGGGCTCACGATGCTGTGGTCTATGATGAAAAGCCTTTGACCTTTATCCAAGCTTGGTATCAACGGAAACGTTGGGCACAAGGACAGGTAGATGTAGCGGGGCGATATTTCTTTCCCCTAATTATCAAAGGAATAAGGGAAAGAAAAATTATGTATTTTGATGCCGCTATCCATCTTTTTCAACCCGCTCTCGTTATGATCGCTACTTTTTTCATGTTGACAAATTTTATCACTGCGTTTCAACCTCATTACACCCATGTATTCACTTTGGTTATGCCTTGGACGGGGTGGCAGATTCTATCCGCTTTTCAGTATCTCTACCCAGTAGCGGCATTGGCACTTGACCGCATACCTTGGCGTGCCTATGTGGGGCTTATTCTATATCCCATTTTCATTTATAGTTGGATTCCGATTGTGTTTTTGGGTTTTATAAATCGTAAAGACAAACAGTGGTCACATACCAAACATACTCGTTCACTCAGTATTGAAGAAGTTATCGTTAAACAAAAGAAAGTATCGACAAACTAAGGAAAATTAGGCACATGAAAAACAAAGCACTATCAATAAACAGGCTGTTTATCTGATAGTGTTTTGTTTTTACATACTTGGATTTATATAGAATGACTAAAGCCGCTCTGATTTTGAGCATAAAATAAAAAATTTTCGAAAGAAAACTACAGAATATGGATTAATTTAAGTTTCCAATTTAAAATAATGTATACACAAAAAAAGGCTTTGACACAACGCACTTTTTTGTGTATACTAATAATCGTCAGTCAGATGGGTGATTAGCTCAGCTGGTAGAGCGCCTGCCTTACAAGCAGGATGTCGGCGGTTCGAACCCGTCATCGCCCACCAAACCCCGGCCCCGTGGTGTAGTGGTCAACATGCCTGCCTGTCACGCAGGAGATCGTCGGTTCAAGTCCGATCGGGGTCGCCATAATATTTGCCTCGGTAGCTCAGTCGGTAGAGCAGAGGACTGAAAATCCTCGTGTCGGCGGTTCGATTCCGTCCTGAGGCACCATGCGGGTGTAACTCAGTGGTAGAGTGTCACCTTGCCAAGGTGAAAGTCGCGAGTCCGAATCTCGTCACCCGCTCCACTATTATTTCTCTGGCGGCATAGCCAAGTGGTAAGGCAGAGGTCTGCAAAACCTCTATTCCTCAGTTCAAATCTGAGTGCCGCCTCCAATCAATTCATTGCCGATGTGGCGGAACTGGCAGACGCACGGGACTTAAAATCCCGCGGGCTTAACAGCCCGTACCGGTTCGATTCCGGTCATCGGCACCATATGGGTTTGTAGCTCAGCTGGTTAGAGTACCGCGTTGACATCGCGGGGGTCGGAGGTTCGAGTCCTCTCAAACCCACCATATGAAACTAATGTTAGAATTCTACATGATACTTGTCTGTAGATAAAGGCTTTATTACCCATTGATTAGTCAATGGGTAATTTTATTTTAGCAACATGTCCCGACTGATAAATCCGTGTTAATAGTTCTTGTTTGTATGTAGTTAATAAACAAGAACTATTTTTTTGCAGTTGTTGGGGTGAAAGCTATTCCATTGATATTTCTGCCATTGTCTAATATACTTATCATATTGTTTTTGGATTGATCTTTACTAGGAGATGCTTAAAATATAGAGTGACATGAATCTCAAATGATTATGGTAAGAAAGGTGGTGCTTTTCATGCATTCACTATGGCAAGGCAAGGCACCCATTTATGAAGCTCTGCTAAAATACAAATCTATGAGGGTTGTACCATTTGACGTTCCCGGACATAAGCAAGGTAGAGGAAACCTAGAACTCACCGAATTTTTAGGTGAGAAATGCCTTTCGGTAGATGTTAATTCCATGAAGCCGCTTGATAATCTAGTCCATCCCGTCTCAGTAATTAAGGAGGCGGAGGAGCTAGCAGCAGATGCCTTTGGTGCACAACACGCGTTCTTCATGGTCAACGGCACCACAGCAGCTGTGCAGGCGATGATTATGAGCGTGTGCAAACAGGGCGACAAAATTATCATGCCTCGCAATGTCCACCGAAGTGCTATTAACGCGCTTATTATCAGTGGAGCGATCCCTGTTTATGTTAATCCCGGCGTTAATAAACTGTTGGGGATACCCTTAGGCATGTCCCTTGCCGAGGTGAAGAAAGCCATTGAAGAAAATCCGGATGCTAAAGCGATTTTTATCAATAACCCTACGTACTATGGTATATGTTCTGACTTAAGGTCCATTACGGATCTGGCCCATCGCCATAATATGTTTGTACTTGTGGATGAGGCGCATGGTACACACTTCTACTTCGGTGATAATCTTCCTGTCAGTGCAATGGCAGTGGGAGCCGATATGTCGGCTGTCAGCATGCATAAAACTGGCGGATCGCTGACACAAAGTTCGTTTTTGCTAATAGGTAGTCGTCTTACCAAAGGGCATGTACGACAAACTATCAACCTGACCCAGACCACCAGCGGGTCTTATTTGCTGTTGTCTTCTCTCGATATTTCTAGACGTAACCTTGCTATAGACGGCAAAAGCATCTTTAAAAAGGTTTCTTCTCTTGCCCACTATGCGAGAGAAGAAATTAACAAAATTGGCGGATACTACGCTTTTTCAACAGAACTCATTAATGGGGATTCTGTGTTCGATTTTGACCATACCAAGCTTTCTATTTATACTAGAGAAATAGGGCTGGCAGGAATTGAAGTTTATGACATTCTCAGAGATGATTACGGTATCCAGATCGAGCTGGGTGATATAGGCAATATCTTGGCCATCATCTCCGTTGGGGACCGCGAACTGGCGTTGGAACGTCTTGTGTCTTCTCTATCTGAAATAAAAAGACTTTATTTTAGGGATAAAGCGGGTATGCTTGATCATGAGTACATTAATCCGGATGTTGTGATGACGCCTCAGAAAGCGTTCTATTCCGATCAGCACTCTGTTGCCATTACGGATAGTACAGGGTATATAAGCGGAGAATTTGTTATGTGTTATCCGCCGGGTATTCCCATTTTGGCGCCGGGGGAACGTATAACCGAAGAAATCATTGATTATATAGCCTATGCAAAGGTCAAGGGCTGTTTCCTTACTGGCACAGAAGATATGGCCATTGAAAACGTCAGAATAGTGGAGGAATCATAACATGGAATTATGGTATACAGAACAGCATACAGATAACGTTCGTTTTTCTATAAAGGTGGATAAGCCACTTTATTCAGGTCAAAGCGAATTCCAAAGAATTGACGTTTTTAACTCTAAGGAATTTGGAAACTTTTTCACACTAGACGGTTTGATGATGGTCACTGAAAAGGATGAATTTATTTATCATGACATGATTGTTCATGTACCTATGGCAACAAACCCAAAGATTAAGAACGTTCTGGTCATCGGAGCAGGAGACGGCGGCACAGTAAGAGAGTTGACGCGCTACAACACCCTTGAACATATTGACATGGTGGAAATTGATAAAATGGTTGTGGATGTGTGCAGAGAATATTTGCCCCAGACTTCCAGCAATTTGGATGACCCCAGAGTACAGCTATATTTTGAAGACGGACTAAAATTTATCCGCTCCAAGGAAAACGCCTATGATCTTATTATTGTTGATTCCACTGATCCCTTTGGACCAGGGGAGGGGCTGTTTACAAAAGAGTTTTACGGGAACTGTTCTAAGGCATTGAAAGAAGATGGCATTCTCGTTAACCAGCATGAAAGCCCCTATTACCAGGAGTATGCTAAGTCCATGCAGAGAGCTCATAAGCGTATTCGGGAATTTTTCCCAGTTTGCAGGGTTTATCAGGCTCATATTCCAACCTATCCGTCGGGTCACTGGCTGTTTGGGTTTGCCTCTAAAACGTACGATCCACTGACAGACATAGACGAGCAGGCTTGGAATAGCCTTGGGTTGAAAACAAAGTATTATAATACTGAAATTCATAAAGGGAGTTTTGCTCTACCTAACTACGTAAAGGAGCTTTTAGTAAGTGCAGGGGAATAAATACTCAATTATAGTTGGTATACATTCGACCTAAGGAATTATAAGAATCCACTGATGTTAAAAGTCAGTGGATTCATTGTTTTGCTTGGAGTCAGAAAGTCACAGATGCTTACTGAGCAGTTCACAGAAGCTCCCATACCTAAGATTATTATCATATGTTACTACATGCTCTTAAGATCGAATCTAGTGCCATACACAGCATATTAATAACTTAATGATTACCACAGTGTTTGAATTGGATTTACATACTTGTAAAACTATAGATGATGTAGTATTCTGATCCTGATTTTATTATTTCCAGGACTTCCCTGTCGAGGTCTCAATGTTCAGCTTTAGCTGGACAAGTTACATCTTTTAATCTTAGAAGCAGATGATTGGGGGAATATTAAATGTTAACCTTAACGTCAAAAATCAAATTTGTAAAATATTTTCGGGATAAATTTCTCGGAAAGAATTTGGGTATAGATGTTTGTGGTGTCGTAGAATGTACTGTTGATTTTGGTGTCGTAGAAACTATTGATGTGGCAGATGATAAAGTTTCAGTGTGGGGGACGGAAGCGGGAGTATTCTGGATTAATTTGAACGATATTTTGGTCGCTAATTATAAACCTCGTGAAGAAGATGTGTGCTTGCTGATCGAAGCTAAGAATAATGTCGAAGTGCGATTTAAAATAGTATAGACAAATTAGGAGGGGAGGTATGGATAAAGAGAAATCAAATCAAAAGAACCTTTTTAAGGATTAAAGGAAAGCTGACTAAATGAAGCTGTCAATAAGGACGGCTTTTTTTAATTGCCATTTTTAGAGTTCTCGAGGGTTTGGATTATATTTTAGCCTCCTGAGTAAATAAATTAGATATGTAATACCAGAAGTTTAATTGCCCTAAGAAAGTGACTTGAAAATTGAAAGAGAATAAAATCTTGTGTTTATGGAAATATTAAGGAATGTCTTGGCATTTGAAAAAATATATTTCGCAGAAAAGTGCTTAGAGATTGGCCCAACCGAAATATGACTTCAACTAAGTCATATACTCTAGTATGGGAGGGGTGCCAGTGGAACATTCCGTGCAATTAGGAACGCAAAATTATCGGGAAAGTATATGTGATTGCTTACGCGAATTGCGTGATCAAGAACAACTTCCTTTGCAAATCGTTGAACAGCGGCAGGGAAAACGCTGGCTCATTCAATGTCAATTTCAAGACTCTTCGGCAGAGATGACAGAAAACGAAGATGTAGTTCAAAAAATTCATCGTTATTATTTGGCGAATGCTCTGGCGGAGACGATTTTAATTCATTGGGAGAAAGATTACGTAGCAGAGATACTTAAAAAGAATAATCAACTAAAGCGAGATAATAGGCAGAGGGTACTAAAAAAGGCTTTGGATTACTTGAATAGCGGCTTAGGGCAAGTTAAAGGATATCGAGTAAATAGAAAAACAAGCCTTGTTACGCAAATCTTAGGTTGCCTAGATCATAGCTCGGTTTTCGATATTGAGGGATTTTTGCGTTTTCGTGCCCAGGATTATAAAGGAGAAGTGAAAAACGCTGTAGAATTTGCCATTGATGAGGACGTTATCGAAAAGGAATACTTAGAGTTTATTCAATTATTGAAACGCTTTGTGGATAGTCAATCCCCTAATTTAGAAAGCTTACACGTCGGAATAACGTCAAAGGGTAAGTTCTATCTCTATAACAATGAGGGGGACAATGTAACCCATAAGTTTTTAGAGGACTACCAACTCGATAATGTTCATGAATTAGGGTATGAAGATCTATTGATCAGCGCATTGATTGCGGTTGCACCTCGTCAAATTACACTACATATACGATACGACGGTTACGAAGACACGTTGCAAACTATTCAGAGTGTTTTCGGGGACCGTGTACGAAACTGTCCAGGTTGTTCTCTATGTGAAAAGTTTTGACAAATAAGTGAGTTCCTTGTTATACTATGGACAGGAATTGTGCCAATCTGCCAAGCAGATAGTTTGAGATAATATGTCAATATGATAAGAAAATCGTTGAAAGGGAGAGTACTCTGTTTTTTTGTGTAAGAGAGGGAATGCCTTGGCTGCAAGCATTTCTCACGAACGTACAGGAGAAAACCACCCTTGAGTGCTGGGCTGAAATAAGTAAGCTTTGCCGTACCCCGCGTTAAGGGAAATCGAGTGAAAGGCCTTTATTAGATGACCTTTTAATTGGGTGGAACCACGGGAGTAAACTCTCGTCCCTTGCAGGGACGAGAGTTTTATATTTTCCATTTATAAAGTAAACTTTTCAAGTGCCTCTTTTGCTTGTCAAATTTAGTAAGGAGTGATAATTATGATTCAAGTTACCTTAAAAGATGGATCAATTCGCGAGGTAGAGCAAGGAACAACCATCGGAGAATTAGCAGCTTCTATTTCTCGAGGATTGGCGAAGGTAGCTGTAGCAGGAAAGGTTAATGATAAGCTGAAGGACCTAGCCTATGGGCTTAGGGAAAATGCGGCTGTAGAGATTGTTACGATAGATAGTGAGGAAGGCTTAGATATACTGCGACATTCCACGTCACACTTGATGGCTCAAGCCGTAGGAAATCTATTTCCAGGGACAAAGCTTGGTTTTGGACCGACGATTGCTAAAGGATTTTATTACGACTTTGATTCCGAACATGTCTTTACTCCAGAGGATTTGGCGCTTATTGAGAAGGAAATGAGTCGCCTGGTAAAGGAGAAGTATTCTTACGAACGCCGAGAAGTGTCTCGAGAAGAGGCGTTAACGTACTTTGGTGACCTAGGGGAAAAATACAAGGTGGAACTTATTGAGGGTCTCCCAGACGATGTTGCAATTTCACTATATACTCAAGGAAATTTCACAGACCTTTGCGCAGGACCTCATCTGCCTTCAACGGCTAGTATTAAGGCCTTCAAGCTCATGAGCCTAGCGGGTGCATATTGGCGGGGGAACGAGAAGAATAAAATGCTTCAACGTATCTATGGAACTGCCTTTTCTAAGCCTTCCGAACTTGAAGATCATCTGTTTAAGCTGGAAGAAGCCAAACGACGTGACCATCGTAAACTCGGCTTAGAGCTGGATCTTTTTAGTTTACACGAAGAAGGACCTGGTTTTCCGTTCTTCCATCCAAAAGGCATGATCTTACGTAATGCGCTGGAGGATTTCTGGCGACAGGAACACCGTAGACGCGGCTATCAGGAGATTAAGACTCCAATCATCCTCAATCGCTCGATGTGGGAACAATCTGGGCACTGGGATCATTACAAAGAAAACATGTATTTCACTGAAATTGATGACCAGGATTATGCTGTGAAGCCCATGAATTGTCCAGGCGGTATGATCATGTATAAAACAAAAATGCGCAGTTATCGAGATCTTCCACTTCGTGTAGGGGAACTGGGACTTGTACATCGCCATGAACTTTCGGGTGCACTCCATGGTTTACTACGGGTTCGAAACTTTACCCAAGATGATGCGCACCTCTTTATGCTTCCATCCCAAATCAAGGAAGAATTAATCGGGGTTATTGAACTGGTGGACTATTTCTACAAAGTATTTGGGTTTGAGTATAAGGTGGAATTATCGACCCGTCCTGAGGATTCCATGGGTTCGGATGAAGACTGGGAAACGGCAACCAAGGCTCTCCAGGGAGCATTAGAGGACAAAGGGATTGATTACAACATTAATCCAGGTGATGGAGCGTTCTATGGACCTAAGATTGATTTTCATGTGAAGGATTGTCTCGATCGAACATGGCAATGCGGAACGATCCAACTGGATTTCCAAATGCCGGAAAAATTCGACTTAAATTATATTGGAGAAGACGGCCAAAAACATCGGCCTGTGATGATTCACCGGGTCGTCTATGGAAGTATCGAACGATTCATCGCACTACTGACAGAACACTATGCAGGGGCTTTTCCTGTCTGGCTGGCGCCCATTCAAGTCCGTATCCTTCCGGTCAGTGAACGGCATCATGAGTATGCAAAAACCCTGGCCTCCCGTCTGAATGACCTGGATATAAGGGTAGAAGCGGATGAACGCAAAGAAAAGATTGGCTATAAGATCAGGGAAGCTCAAACTGAAAAAATCCCATATACGTTAGTTGTCGGGGATCAGGAAGCTGAATCCAATAGTGTGGCAGTCCGAAGGTACGGGCAAGGTGATGTTGGAGAAAGGGTGACCGTTGAGGAGTTTATTGCCCTCGTCCAAGAAGAGGTTAAGAGCAAAAGAATTCTAAAAATTAGTCCCAAGGAAGCCTAAGACAGAATAGGATGGGAAAACCTCAAGTATTGTTAATAGTAGCTGGCAAACTGTTTTAGGGGAATGGGAACAGGGGATTGTGATAATATCACAGAACAACAACAGGCATGTTAAGAACGAATGTTGATAGTTGTTGACATGAGGGAATTTTTGAGGTAAGATATTCGTTGTCAAGTAGAAGCCATCCGCTTCTCACCTTACGGCATTTGTCGGTATGGTATCTTCTGGTCCTGAGCTTAGTGTGTGCTCTTGATTGTTTAGAAGACGGGTGGTGATTCACCCGTCTTTTTTCTATTACGTTGAAATTTTAATGGGGGTGGTTTCTTATTAGCAAGGACTTAAGACTAAATGACGAAATCCGGGTGCGGGATGTTCGTCTCGTCGGTGAAGAGGGAGAACAACTCGGGATTATGACGGCTCGAGATGCCTTGAGCCTCGCTGTCGAGAAGTCTTTAGATCTCGTCGAGATTGCGCCGACGGCCAAACCGCCGGTCTGCAAACTTATGGACTATGGAAAGTATAAGTATGAGCAGGCTAAGCGAGATAAAGAGGCTCGCAAGAAACAAAAGAACATGGAAATCAAAGAAGTCAAATTGCGTCCGAACATTGAGGATCATGACTTCGAAACAAAAGCCCGTAATGCCCAACGCTTTTTGATTGATGGGGATAAGGTTAAGGTAACCATCATGTTCCGGGGGCGGGAGGTTACCCACCCTGAGTTGGGAAAAGCACTATGTGTAAGACTCGCTGAATTCTGCAAAGCAGAGTCTACTGTAGAGCGCGAACCAAAACTCGAGGGGCGCAATATGATTATGATTCTAGCTACGATCAAGCACGACTAATACCGAGAGGGGGATTACTCAAATGCCAAAAATGAAAACCCACCGTGGCGCAGCAAAGCGCTTTAAGAAAACAGGAACCGGTAAAATTGTCCGTATGCATGGATATACAAGCCACATGCTAGAGAAAAAATCGCCGAAGGCGAAACGGAATTTGCGCCAATCAGTAGTTATGCACAAATCTGATGCAAAACGGATTGCTAATCTAATCGCCTATCTATAATATTTGAGCTAAAAGGAGGTCTTCGGGATGTCCCGTGTAAAAAAAGGCGTAACGAAACATCAACGCCATAAGAAAATATTAAAATTAGCAAAAGGATATCGTGGGTCAAAAAGTAAGCTTTTCCGCCCAGCGAATGAGCAAGTTCTGAAATCGTTAGCTTATTCTTATGCTCACAGAAAAGATAATAAATCGAACTTCCGTAAGCTTTGGATCGCTAGAATTAACGCCGCTGCTCGCATGAATGGCATGTCTTATAGCCGCATGATGAATGGCCTTAAGAAAGCGGGAGTTTCTGTTAATCGTAAGATATTAGCAGAACTCGCAATTAGCGACGCTGCAGCGTTTACAGAATTCGTTAATGTTGCTAAAGTACAAATCAACGGATAAGTAGAGAGGGTGCGTTAGCACCCTCTTTTTATAATACTAGTTCCTTAGAGTTATCACGATACCTGGCCATCCCGACGCCTAGCCATCCATGGCGGTGTTCTAATCTCGAACATCTTTGCTCGAGTTATGGCTGTGTTAACCCCGAACATCCTTGTCTGGGTCATGACCTGGGAACAAGTGCAGCGAGCGAGTATTCACGCTCTCATGGAGGTAGCATGGATGATCGAATCTTTACAGAATGAGCAGGTAAAATATGTAGCTTCTCTGCAGCGGCGTAAAGCGCGTGAGGAGGCACAACTGTTTGTAGTTGAAGGCTGGCGGTTTGTCGAAGAAGCGTTGAGCAGAAATGCTCCGATAAAGAAGATCTATGTTTGCCCAGAACGCAGTCCTCTTGACTGGCAGTTAATTCTCAATAGGTTGCATGAACGAAGCATCCCTTTTGAAGAAGTCGATGAACGTGTTCTGCGTAAGATGAGTGCAACAGAAGAACCGCAAGGAATATTAGCGGTTGTTCGGCAAACGGGTTATTCATGGTTAGACATACATATTGACAGGCATTCAGTGTTACTTATAGTAGACGGTGTTCAGGATCCAGGAAATTTAGGGACTATTCTACGCACAGCGTTGGCTGCAGGAGTTCGTAATGTTTGTTTGACACCGGGGACTGTTGATTTATATAATCCTAAGGTGTTACGAAGTACAATGGGTGCTCTCTTTTCCTTAATCCTCCTGCCCGATAAGCAACCAGAAGATATTTTAAACTTTTGTCGTGACAGAGGCTTGCGCGTCTTAGTGGGAGATATTGAGGGAAGTTCTCTTTATCGCACAAGATTAACAGCTGGTCCGCTTGCCCTTGTCGTCGGAAACGAAGGAAAGGGCCCGTCTCTATCCTTTCGGAGTGCAGATATTCAGCGCGTGACTATTCCAATGGCTCAAGATGTGGAATCTCTTAATGTCGCGATGGCTACAGGCATTTTGCTTTACGAAATAGTTCGTCAGAGGGATTTCTTGTAAAACGCTGTAGAGAATGCTATAATTTTCTGTGAACATGCAATAGGTTAAAGTTAAAATCAATAGTAATGCGATGATCGGGTTAAAAGAGTGTTTTCTTTTCAGGGAGGCCTGGCCAAAGACTGTGAGCCGGCTAAGAAAGTACCCACCTCGTTTAATTAGGAGGTTCAATTTCGCCTGGGAGTGGTCTGCTGATCTGTAGGTAGGCCCGGTTTCCACCGTTACATGGAGCTTGAGTGTGGCTAATGTAGTCAAACTAGGGTGGTACCACGAGATAATAGACTCTCGTCCCTTTCCAGGGGCGGGTGTCTTTTTTTATCGGCTTGGCCAGAGTGACATATGGATTTGGAAAGGATGGTTGACCTTGAAGAACGAAATACAACGCATCGGTGAAGAGACATTACGAGTTCTGAAGGAGCTGGATAGGCCTGAAGCGCTCCAAGAACTCAAAGTGAAGGTCCTTGGAAAAAAGGGAACCTTAACAGCAATGCTCCGCAAAATGGGTAGCTTGAGTATTGAGGAACGGCCAATTATGGGACAAGTTGTCAATGAAGTACGTAGCCGTCTAGAACAAGCGTGGGAAGAGCGTAGTGCGGAACTGGATACGATGGCATTACAGAAACGTTTGGACACGGAACGCATTGATATTACGTTACCGGGCCTTCGTATCCCGCGTGGACATTATCATCCTCTCACACAGGTCATGGAAGAGATTGAAGACATCTTTTTGGGTATGGGATTTCAAATTGCTGAAGGACCGGAAATCGAGTCAGATTACTACAACTTTGAAGCGCTTAATCTTCCCAAGGAACATCCGGCCCGCGAAATGCAAGATTCCTTTTATATTACAGAGGAAATTCTACTTCGAACCCAAACTTCTCCTGTTCAAATTCGAACGATGGAGAAGCTTCATCCTAACCTTCCAGTGAAAATTATTGCTCCAGGGAAGGTCTATCGGAATGATGACGATGCGACGCATTCTCCGATGTTCCACCAGGTGGAGGGTCTAGTTGTAGACCATGGGATTCGCATGTCAGACCTCAAGGGGATTCTGTTAAACTTCTCTCGCGAAATGTTTGGCGAATCGAGAGAAATTCGTTTAAGGCCAAGCTTTTTCCCGTTCACTGAGCCAAGCGCTGAAGTTGATGTTTCCTGCATGCTTTGTGGAGGAGCGGGATGTCGGCTCTGCAAAGGAAGCGGTTGGATCGAAATATTGGGATCGGGTATGGTTCATCCTAAGGTTTTAGAAATGGGTGGATATAATCCGAAGGAAGTCACCGGATTTGCTTTCGGTATGGGGGTGGAGCGTATTGCTATGCTGAAATTCGGAATTGAAGATATGAGACTCTTATTCGATAACGATTTGCGCTTTTTGCAGCAGTTTTAAGGGGGGGAAATCATGAAAGTCAGTTTGGAATGGTTGCGCGAGCTGGTTGATGTCGATCAGAGTGCAGAAGATTTAGCGGAAACGTTAACCCGTGGCGGGATTGAAGTAGAGGGCGTAGAGAATCTGAATAAGGGATTCGAAAAAGTAGTGATTGGGGAAATAGTCAGTCTAACAAAGCATCCCGATGCAGATCGGCTATGGGTTTGCGTTGTAAACGTGGGGCAAGAAGAAGTGACGATTGTCACGGGTGCCCAAAACTTATTGGTGGGGGATCGGATTCCTGTGGCTATGGTAGGGGCGACGCTTCCCAATGACCTTTCTATCCGGAAGTCCAAACTTAGGGGGGTTGTCTCACTTGGCATGTTGTGTTCGCGTGAGGAGCTTCTACTTGATGCATCAGTAGGATCAGATCGCAGTGAAAATGGGATTCTTATTTTGACACCAGGTGCTCCTATCGGCGAGAACTTTGGCAACTATTTAGGTCGCGAAGACAGTGTTTTAGACCTAGAACTATACCCGAATCGGCCAGATTGCTTGGCCATGGTAAATGTCGCTCGCGAAGTTGCGTGTCTCACCAGGAAGAAGCCCCATCTGACAAAATGGGCGGAAAAGGATCAAGTGCTATCCCTACCAACGGACCCGGATCTTCGGATTATTATCGAGGATGACGAGTTATGTCATCGTTATGCTGGTTTAGTCGTTGAGGATGTTCATATTGCTCCTTCTCCAGAATGGATGCAGAGACGACTGAAAGCTGCAGGAGTGCGCCCCATTAATAATATTGTCGATATTACAAACTACTGTATGTTGGAAATGGGACAACCACTACATGCCTTTGACCGAGATAAAATACGGGGAGATATCCACGTTCGAGCTGCTCACCCCGAAGAGAAAATCAACACTTTAGATGGAGTGGAACGGAAACTTCAAACAGATACCTTACTCATCGCGGATGACCACCAGGCTTTAGCAGTAGCTGGCGTAATGGGTGGGTTAGACAGTGAAGTGACACAGGATACGACTCGGCTTATGATTGAATCCGCACATTTTTCCGGAGTGAGTATCCGTCGGACAAGTCGTCGCTTAGGGCTTAGGTCGGAGGCTTCTAATCGATTTGAAAAGGGTATAGATGTACAAGGAATCGTAGCCACACTAGGGCGAGTTTGTGATCTACTTCTAGACTTAGGGGCGGGACGCCCTGTTGCCCTGGTGGATGAAGTAAAGAAAATTCCTCCTCATCGGCAAGTAAGTCTCTCAGCAGAACATACGTCAACGGTTCTTGGGATTGAGCTCAAAACAGCCGAGATTCGTGAAGTGCTAGAGAATTTGAACTTTAGGTATGAGGAACAAGCAGGACTTTTCCAGGTTGAGATTCCAACTTACCGCTCAGATATTGAAATCGAAGAAGACCTAATGGAAGAAGTGGCTCGCTTAATTGGGTATGACCGAATTCCAACAACTCTACCTCAAGGGGATTTGACGCAAGGTAGGAGGACTCCTGAACAGGAGTTTCGCCGGAGGTTACGCAAGACCCTGGCCCAATCCGGAATGGATGAGGTGATGACCTATACATTCACACGCGCGGACACTGATGCCCAGTGGGGTAGCGCAAAGCATTCGATTCCGTTGCTTAATCCTTTACGAGAAGAACTTAGTGTGATGCGTACCACTCTACTGCCAGGGCTCCTCGATGTTGCAGCTCGGAATATTTCTCGGCGTAACACGGATGTAAGCATTTTCGAGATTGGGAATACTTATTGGGGAGAGGAACAGCCTTTACGGAATCTTCCTCGAGAAGAACTTCGTGTTGCGGGGGTCGCAGTGGGTAAGGGTGGAAGGCATTGGCTAAACCAATCGGTGGAGTATGATTTCTATTATCTTAAGGGAATTATGGAAGAAGTGGCTCTGGAATTTGGACTTAAATTGGACTATCGTAGGGCTAAAAACGAATTGCTATTACACCCGGGCCGTTCTGCTGATATTTATCTTCAGAATCAACGCATTGGATTTCTTGGTGAAATGCACCCATCCCTGGAGAAGGAGTGGGGCCTTGAACGGGTGGTCGTTTTCGAATTAGAGTTAGCGGGATTATTTGCTCGGATGCGACAAACTGTTCGTGCACACTCTATTCCTCGTTTCCCTGCGATCCAAAGGGATCTGGCTATCGTTGTGTCCGTTGAAACTTCGGCTGATGCTGTTATGGCTAAGATGCGAAAGCTCGGCGGGGATTTGTTGCAACAAGTAGAGATATTTGATGTTTATACGGGAAAACCTATACCAGATGATCGCAAAAGCCTGGCATTCTCGTTACGCTACCAGTCCTTAGAGCGGACGCTGACGGATGATGAAGTAAATATACTGAATTCAAGAGTTTCAGAGGGAATTCAGCAGGAGTTTGACGCAGAATGGCGAAAATAGAGTAGGAGAAAGAGAGCGAGGGAAGAATTGTGTCGCATGAACCAGTTAAAATCACCGTTGAGATTTTTGGGGAAAAGCATGTGCTCCGCGGTGAAGGGACAGCACCGTATATTCTAGGGTTGGCGCATGAAGTGGATAATAAGATGCGTCAGATCGCTCAACGGCTACCTCGCTTGGGTATTCACCAAATTGCCATTTTGACCGCCCTTAATTTAGCAGATGAACTCGCAAAGTTGCGAGAAGAACAAGAGACATTGATGCAGCTGCTCGGAGAGAAGACAGAGTAATTGAGTACTAATATGGTTTAAGGCACCTGGATTCTCCAGGTGCCTTTTTTGAGCCCCATTCCGTCATCTTAGAGGTGATTATACACCAACTGCGTGTTATAATCCTTTGAATCATATGAAATTATCCAATAAAAAGGGGTTGCAACAAACTGAAATTAAGTTTGTTGCAACCCCTTTGAAGAAAAGTTCTAGGCTAAAATCATGCGATCCGTATTCATATGGGACCCACTAGCTTTCTCAAACATTTCGAGCAAACGACTAATCGTCATATTGCTTCGTTCCGTCCCTTTAATGTCGAGAATCACACGGCCCTCGTGCATCATAATCGTTCGATTTCCAAAGGCAAGTGCGTGGTCAAGATTGTGGGTGATCATCAAGGTAGTCAGGTGCTGCCGTTCGGTCACGTCAACAGTCAATTCTAAGACCTTGGCAGCTGTTTTGGGATCGAGGGCAGCTGTGTGTTCGTCAAGAAGCAAAAGCTTCGGCTTTTGTAATGTTGCCATAAGAAGGGTCAGGGCTTGACGCTGCCCTCCGGATAAAAGGTTGACGCGGTGAGTTAAACGATTTTCAAGTCCTAAGCCCAGAGACTCTAGTTTTACACGAAATAAATCTCGCTCTTCGGGTCCGATGGCTCGTCGTAAGCGCCTAGTCTTTCCTCGGCGAAAGGCCATAATTAGATTTTCTTCGATCGTCATTGAGCCTGCAGTACCGGATAAGGGGTCTTGGAACACCCGGCTAATTAAGGCTGCACGTTTATGCGCCGGAAGGCGTGTGATCTCTTTGCCGTCTATGAAGATTTCTCCTGAATCTACCAGGAAGTTACCTGCGACGGCGTTTAAAAACGTTGATTTGCCAGCGCCATTGCTTCCGATTACGGTAACGAAATCATTGGGCACAAGTTCTAAGAGTACCCGATCTAATGCCTTTTTCTCGTTAATGGTTCCTCGGTTAAAGACCTTCACCAAATTACGAACGGTTAGCATATTATGCACTCTCTCCCTTCACACCGGCAGTCCAAGCAGCAATCTTTTTTCTGAAGCTGGGCGAAATCAAAGCGGTAATAACAATAATAGAGGTCACTAACTTCAAATCGGTCGGTGCTAAACCCAACTGTAAGACGAGAGCAATAATCACGCGATAAATAACGCCCCCGCAGATTACAGCTATAATAGTTCGGCCAATCGAAGAGGTTCCAACTAACACTTCTCCAATAATGACGGAAGCTAACCCAGCGATAATCATCCCAATCCCCATACTGGCATCCGCAAATTGTTGATTTTGAGCCACGTAACTACCTGCAAGAGCTACTAATCCATTAGATATACTGAGACCAAGGATTTTCATGAGATCCGTGTTTACACCAAGACTTCGAATCATCAGTTCATTATCTCCCGTAGATCGCAAGGCAAGTCCCAATTCGGTTTGCAAGAAAACGTAAATGATCGTTCCGAGGAAGACTACGGATATTAAACTGAGTATAAAGACACCGTATTCTTCCATCACAGGGAGCTGGGCAAAATCGGTAAAGATGGTACGCGAACCAAGGAGTGAGATATTGGCCCTCCCCATGATTCGTAGATTGATAGAATAGAGCGCTGTCATGGTTAAAATCCCTGAGAGTAGAGGCGTAATCTTAAACTTGGTGTGAAGTATCCCCGTAAATAAGCCTGCGAGGTTCCCAACAATAAACGCCATTCCTGTAGCAAACCATGGATTAGCACCTCCGACGATCAGCGACGTCGCGGTCGCTGCACCGAGTGTAAAACTTCCGTCCACAGACAAGTCCGCGTAGTCGAGAATTCGGAAGGTCAGGTAGACCCCTAAAACCATGATGGCATACATTAAACCCTGTTCTGTTGTACCAAGCGCTATTTGTGAGAACATCTTCTTAACACTCCAATTTAATTTGCTTCTACTAGTTAGACACTATGACACCCTTAATTAGTCGTTAGACGAGACGCCGTTCTTCGAATGCTACTTGGAAAAAGTGGCGTTCTTCAAGATATCCTCTGGAACCGTTAAACCCAGTAAATTAATGGTTGCCTTATTGAATACAGTATCGAATTCTTTCTGACTCTCAATGGGCATATCTTGTGGCTTCTCTCCTTTAAAGACTCTAAGGGCCATGTCGCCAGTTTGTTTACCTAACTTTTGATAGTTAATCCCGATTGTGGCCAAGGCACCTTTGTCAACAACGCTGCTCTCGCCCGAAATAACGGGGATTTTGTTCTTGTTGGCAACTTGCACAACGGATTGTGCAGCAGAAACAACCATGTTATCTGTGGGTACATAGATTGTATCAACTTTTCCTATTAGTGATTGGGCTGCTTGTAAAACATCCGCGCTTGTAGTGACGGTCGCTTCCACAACAGTTAAGCCAAGGTCCGCGGCCACTTTCTTCGCCATAGCCACTTGTACTTGAGAATTAACTTCTCCAGCATTATAGATAACTCCGACTTTTTTTGCGGTAGGAACCAATTTCTTCATAAGTTCAAATTGTTCTTTAAGAGGGTTCATATCAGTGGTCCCAGTTACATTTTTTCCTGGTTTATCCATGCTATTCACAAGTTTCGCTGCTACCGGATCCGTAACGGCTGTGATTAAAATAGGAATATCTTTGCTTGCACTTGCCATAGCTTGTGCGGAAGGGGTAGCGATGGCTAAAACAAGATCCAGTTTGGCTGAGGAAAATTTTTGGGCAATAGATTGTAGTACGGATTGATCCCCTTGTGCATTTTGATAGTCAACCGTGAGGTTTTTTCCTTCTTCATAACCGCCTGCCTTGAGTGCCTCTAGAAATCCTTTTCGTGCGCCATCTAAAGCAGGATGTTCAACGATTTGAACGATCCCAATCTTTAATGCCTTTTTCTCTCCGTTCGCGTCCCCGCTTGTGCTCGCTCCGGATTTCGTTGCCCCGCATCCTACTAAACCGAGTAACAACACTAAACTTAGACCAAATGCCAATAACTTTTTCACCGTCATACCTCCTCAAAATTCTGGGCATAAAAAATACACCTCCGCAGGAAGTGCTTCGTTGCCCAACCCCTACTGTACTACCATACTACCATTATTTAATTAATTTTATATTAAAGTATATGACAAAGGGTGTCAATAAAAATTTTTGAATAATTCAAGAAGGCTTTTAATAAACAGTGTCTATGCATATCTAGCATTTTTTAGAGATGTTGGATACTCTATAGGAAGGGAAAGGAGAGAAATCAAATGCACATGGTTATGATTTTCCTTGATGGTTTTGGCCTGGGAACGAAAGACGATAACCCCATTGTGGCAGCGAAAACTCCTGTACTCGATGAACTGTTGGGAGGGCATTTACTTTGGGGGAAACGCTGTATTACTCATAATAAAACAGTGCTAAGACCGTTAGACCCCACCTTGGGATTACCAGGAACTCCCCAGAGCGCCACAGGTCAGACAACACTTTGGACGGGTCTAAATGCTGCTAAAGCGCTAGGATATCATCTTCGTGCATATCCTAATGGGCCTTTGGCTGAGATGATTGCCGAAAAGAGCATCTTTAGGCAATTAGCCGAAGTAGGGAAGAGAGGCATGTTCGCGAATACATTTACAGATGCCTATGATCAAGCGGTTGCAAAAGGAAAAAGAACTCATACAGCTTCAACCCTGTCAGCCAAAGCGGGAGGCGTACGTCTTAGACGCGTTGCTGATTTAGCCAAGGGGTTAGCGGTATATCATGATATGACGAATGAACTGCTCGTTCAACTGGGAGAGAGAGTTTCTGTGATTTCACCGTTTGAAGCCGGACGGAATTTAGGAAACCTTGCTTTAAACTATGATTTCACATTGTATGAATTCTTCCAGACGGATGTTAAAGGACACAAGCAGCTCTGGGAGGAAGCGATCAGTTTAGTTGAACAAATTGATAGCTTTATCGGAGGCTTTCTATCGGTGGCCAGAGAAGGTGTTGATCTGGCCTTGGTTTTGACCAGCGACCATGGCAATATCGAAGATTTTTCTGTGCAAGGGCATACGACCAACTCAGTGCCTGCGCTGTGTTGGTCTGATAAACTAGTGGATTGGCCGGAATGGAATACTTTAGAGGAAGTAACCCCAGGCATAATAAAATTACTTACCCAAAAAGAGTCATAGATTCGACATGGATATTTGACTTAAGTTATTATATTATTTTAGGGATAGGTATTGAATGTATCTTTAATTTATGAGAATAATAAAAATGATGAAAGTGAACCTCGATGAATAGTGGGTAAAGCCCAACTGCATGTTCGCAATAGTGCTTTAGCATTAAAATCCTTTTTATAATAACAATAAGAATAGGGTGATATAATGCCGCTACCAGAAAACAACTTGCTATATGGATTTGCACCAAAATTGACCGTCGAACAACGTGATTATGTGGATGCTATCTTTGATTATCAATTGGTAATGGTTAACGCTAAAGCTGGCACTGGAAAAACAACTCTTGCAGTCGCCTGCGCTAAAATTCTTAATAAACCTTTAACCTATATTTTTAACCCTGTCCAAGAATCCGCAATGGGTTTTAGGCCTGGCACACAAAGCGAGAAGGAAAGTATCTATCACCAACCACTTGTTGATGCTCTCTTAGAGATTAATGAGAACCCATCTCAGTGTGTATTTAATGAAGAAGTGTTGGCAAATGAAGCAATTCGAAGAAAAGTCAGTATCAAACGATTGATGGATACTATTTGGTGTTACCCCAAGACTCCATTATTCCTTAGAGGAACAAATCTAAAGGACATGACTATTATTATCGATGAATGCCAAAATTTCACGGTAATGGAATTGCGTAAAATATTTACTCGCGTACATGATTCATGTAAGGTGATTTGTATTGGGCATTCAGGGCAAGTTGACATCCCCGTTGCGAAAAGTGGCTTCGTGCCGTATATGGAGCACTTTAAGGATCAACCTTATTGCAGGATTTTTTCATTAACTAAGAACTTCCGCGGAGAACTCGCGAATTGGGCAGACGCATTACCTATGAAATAGAATACGTGGGGTTACGCCCGTGCCTTAATTGTAAAAACATAATTAAACAATTATAATAGAGTGATTGTCCATTTATGCCACAATGTAGAAACAAGGGAAGTAATTAAATGAATGAACTTATTACCAAGCAATCCCAACCGCTCGAACTCTTGGCTCCAGCCGGAAGTTTTGAGGCTTTTAAAGCTGCGGTGGAGAACGGAGCCGATGCGGTCTACCTTGGAGGGAGAAGCTTTAATGCTAGGGCAAGCGCTGCAAATTTCGATTTGGAAGAGCTGTCCAAGGCTATTCGTTATGCCCATGAACGCAATGTTAGAGTGTATGTGACGGTCAATATTCTTATTGCTGACCAAGAATTCCAGGAACTATTGGATTATCTCTATACCTTACATGAAATCGGCGTCGATGCCGTGATCGTGCAAGATGTGGGGGTCGCGGAGTTAATTCATTCAATTCTTCCGGAATTGGAAACCCATGCGAGCACACAAATGACAGTTAACACAAGTTGGGGAGTTCAACATTTGGAAACGCTGGGCTTTTGTAGAGTTGTGTTAGCCAGGGAGACCTCCGCGAATGAAATGAAAGTGATTGCGGAAAAGACACCGCTCGATATAGAGGTGTTTGTACACGGAGCACTTTGTGTGGGCTATTCCGGGCAATGCCTAATGTCAAGCTTTATAGGAGGGCGGAGCGGAAACCGCGGCACATGTGCTCAGCCTTGCCGAATGACATATCAGCTCGTGAATGAAGAAAAAGAGAATCTTCTAGTGCAGAAAAACTCCGGTGAACACTTGTTAAGTCCCCGAGATTTAAATTTAGCAGAAGAACTGGCTGAGTTAAAACGAATCGGCATTCATTCCCTTAAAGTCGAGGGAAGAATGAAGCGGCCAGAGTACGTAGCAACCGTAATTCGTCTTTACAGGCAAGCAATAAACCGGATTGAAGATCAGGCGGAAGAGGGCCCTTTGCTTACTCCGGAAGAACATCAGGAATTATTGCAGGTGTTTAATCGAGATTTTACAAGCGGGTATTTACGAGAAAATCTCGGGGCAGAGCTAATGAGCTATAGCCGTCCGAACAATCGAGGGACACGTCTCGGTCGAGTGGCTCGTTTAGAATCAGGACGATTATTCATCAAGCTTGAGGCTACTTTGCATCCGGGCGATGGGATCGAACTTTGGACAGGACGTGGTCGAGAAGGGGTCACGGTTGGATCAATTTGGAGAGATAAGGCAGAGGTTGAAGAAGGACTTCACGGGGAAACCGTCCAGATTGAGTTTTCGGGCATAGCACAGCCTGGGGATCGAGTCTTTAAGACCAATGATGCAGTGTTGATGGAAAAGGCTCGAGAAAGTTTCCAAGAGGGACGTGAGCAACGCAAAGGTCCACTGATCATGCGCCTTTCAGGGCATGTGGGAGATAAATTGTGTTTAGAGGTTATGGAAAGCGAGCGTAGGGTCACCGTTTATTCGGCGAACGAAGCTCAAAAGGCTTTAAAAAGGCCGTTGACCCGAGAGTATGCCTTCCAACAATTAAGTAGATTGGGTACAACGCCTTTTTGGCTCGACAAGTTGGAATTAGAGATTGACGAGGGTATCATGTTGCCGGTGAGTGACATTAATGAAATGCGGCGTTTAGCAGTGGAAGAATTGCTGCGAGAAAAACCTCGGCAAAGGGTGGAGCGGCAAACCTACAGACAGAGAGTCGCACATTGGAAGAACCGTCAGACGGAGGGGCGAGCAAGCGTACGTAAGAGCGACGTTCCCCGGATTTCTGTGGCTGTGAGTGATGCGGAAGCGCTTCAAGCTGCCCTTAAGGCGGGAGCTAAGCGGGTGCTCATTGGCGGGGAACATTGGCGTTCTCGACGTAGTTTTTCGTTGGAAGAGATTCGAACTAGTTTTGGAAGTTGCAAGAAGCAGGGAATCGATTGTGTTTGGCGGTTACCTCGGGTCTTGAATCAGGCTCAAAGCGTAAGTCTTCTAGGGGATTTAAAAAAGGCTGCTGAGTGGTCTGAAAAACCCAAGCTGATGATTTCAAACCTTGGCGAGTTAGAGTTAATGCGAGCTGTTGATGTGGACTGGCCGTTTGAAGTGGATTATTCTTTGAATGTTTTTAATGAAGCTAGCCTCGCTTATTTTTTGCGTCTTGGGGCTAACAGGGTGACCCTTTCTCCAGAACTGCACCACGAACAACTCAACCACTTAGCGAAATGGCCAGGAGTGGAGCTTCTGGCGTTTGGGGATCTTGAGATGATGGTGAGTGAATACTGTCCAGTTGGGGCAACGTTGGGTGGGAAAAAAGGGGAACATTGTGCCAAAACGTGTTTGAAAGAACCCCATTATCTGCGAGACCGTATGCGCTATGATTTTCCAGTGGAAACAGACCAGGAATGCAGGATGCATCTTTTTAATGTTAAGATCCTTAACCTTTACGAAGAACTTGCACAAATTCGGCGCATGGGAATTTCGACGGTTCGCTTGCAATTGACTCGGCAAACCCCGGGACAAGTTCGGCAGATTGTTCGTTTGTTTTCTGAGGCTTGGGAAACAATAAATTTAGGCAAGAAAACCTCATGGATGTCGGATGAGGGGATGACAGAGTTAGCAACTCTTTTCCCAGAGGGATTTACCAAAGGGCATTTCTTCCGTGGCGTTCTATAGGTTCGACTTGCGTTTGAATGGACAGAGGAGGACGTATGGGAATTGAAGATAAAGTCCTAAATAAACTAGATTTTCCAAAGGTGTTATTACGTTTAGGAGAGTATTGTATCCTTCCGCGCGCAAAAGAATTGGCGGTGGGATTAACGCCTTATGTTGATTATGAATCAGTACGTTTGGCCTTGCAAGAAACGGAAGAGGGAAAAAATCTTCTGAGAGGAAACCCTCTCTTTTCTGTTCGTGGGGCCAAAGAAATTCGTCCTTTTATCGAGCGCTGTTTGCGCGGAGGGGTTATTCATGGAGAGGAACTACTGGAGATCCGCGATACGCTGCGAGTAGGACGAAAGATAAAACAGCTTCTGCTGGAATCCATCGATGTGTTTCCAGGGTTATGGGAGATAGTGTTACCGATCGAACCCCAGAAAGATTTAGAGGACGAAATATCTCGTTGCATCGCGGAGGATGGTAAGGTCGCAGACAATGCCTCCCCAGAACTGGCGGAATTCAGGCGCGCCATTTATCGGTTGCAGAATAGGATTCGGGAAAGTCTAGAAGGAACCCTGCGAAATTCTGCCTTTCAAAAGATGCTTCAGGACCCTATTATTACGCAACGTTCAGATCGCTATGTGATACCGATTAAACAGGAATATCGCACGGCTTTTCCCGGCATCGTCCATGATCAATCAGCGAGTGGAGCAACTCTCTTTATTGAACCCATGCCCGTTGTCCATTTGGGTAATGAACTGCGAGAAGTGGTTTTGAAAGAACAACGTGAAGTCCAACGAATTCTCCAAATGCTTTCAGCCCAAATTGAGGGACGCGCAGATGCGGTTGCCGACCTTCATGAAGCCTTGGCCAAGTTAGATCTTGTGGTTGCCAAGGCTCATTTAAGTGTGGCAATGAATGCAGGTGCACCGGAATTGATGTCTGGGCAGCAAATAAAGCTCGTCCAGGCTCGGCATCCGTTGATCGGTGGGACGGTTGTTCCACTTTCTTTAGAGTTAGGGATTGATTTCGATACGTTAGTGATTACCGGCCCAAATACCGGAGGAAAAACAGTGGCTCTCAAAGTGGTCGGACTAATGGCAGCTATGACTCAGTCAGGCCTGCACATTCCGGCGGAAAGCGATTCTCGTATGGGAGTATTTACCCAGATCTTTGCAGATATTGGGGATGAGCAAAGTGTTGAGCAATCCTTAAGTACCTTCTCAGGACATATGAAAAATATCGTAGAGATTATTAACCGCTCAGATGGGCGTTCATTGGTCTTGCTTGATGAAGTTGGGGCGGGGACAGACCCGACAGAAGGGGCAGCACTTGCCATGGGTATTTTGGCAGATCTCCATGAACGGGGGTGCCGTACAGTCTCGACCACTCACTATGGAGCCTTAAAGACGTTTGCTTATGATACACCACGTGTTAAGAACGCCTCTGTGGAATTTGATACGGAGACCTTGCGCCCAACGTACCGGTTGTTAGTCGGGATTCCTGGTAAAAGTAATGCGTTTACGATCGCTGGACGGCTGGGTTTAAGCGAGCGGGTCCTTGATCGAGCTAATACCTTTGTGACGGAACGGGAAATGCAAGTGGCTGATCTCATCGAGAACTTGGGAGAAACCCATCGGGAGATTGAATTAGAAAAGCAGAAAGCCAAAACGGGCCGACAAGCAGTGGAAAAGCAAAGTAAGGCTCTAGAAGAAAAAACGATACGCTTAGACGAGGAATTCGAGATATTATTGGCCTTGGCCAAAGATGAAGCCAGCGAATTGATTCGAGAGGCTAAACGGGAAGCGGATGCCTTAATCGAGGAGTTAAAGGCGGCTCTTAAAAAAGAAAACAAACAACAACAAGATATTGAGAAGGCCCGCCAGGGATTTCGTCGTATTTCAGCGAAGCTGGATCATGGCAGGCAAGTAAAACGTTCAGGAAGCGGATTGTCAGCAGATCAGATTATGCTAGGTCAGACGGTTTATATGACGAAACTCAGGCAGAAGGGGCAAGTGGTAAAGCTCCCAAATTCTAATGGCGAAGTCTTAGTTCAAGCGGGTATCATGAAGGTTATGGTGCCGCTGATAGAATTAAAATTGGCTCAGGAGGAGAAGAAGGTCTCGCCAAAATATTCCCGTGATATGGGTATTGGAATGCGTAAAGCGGAGGAAATCCGCAGTGAGATTGACCTGAGAGGGATGCTCGTCGAAGAGGGAACGGAGGCTCTAGACAAATATATGGATGACGCCGTTCTTGGCGGAATTGGCTTGATCTACGTTATTCACGGCAAAGGAACAGGGGCCATGCGAGCTGGCATACAGGATTTTCTGAAGGGGCACCCGCATGTTAAGAGCTTCAGGATCGGGGAATATGGCGAAGGGGACTCTGGAGTCACGGTTGTGGAGCTTAGGTGAGTGAGAAACCTAGTGAAACGAAGCGTGTGGACTCGAGAATAATAAAACAGCATTGAAACCTTTAAGGGCTTCAATGCTGTTTCTTATTTTTTATGGATAAATAAATAGACTGTTTGATGCAAGTCCTGAAGATTCAGGATATCTTCATTCGATGATTCTAATAAAAAGAAGTTTCTTTTGGTAAAGGACAAATTGATTTTAGTCGGTTATTGTTAATTTTACACTTCCAGAAGGTGGCCCGACTCCGGAACCATTTCGATTTTTAAAAGCGGCCCAGAAGAGATATTCACCTGGAATGGGAGGTTTACCATTTTCAGCGAGTGAAATGGTAATGGTAGTCGATCTCGCGTTCGAAGCATTAATAGCAAAGTTTTCTATAGCAGTCTGACCTGACCGTTGTAGGTAGAAAATAGTAGGATCTTTCTCGTTTCCTGAAGGGACAGTCATGGAGATAAGTGCCTTAAACGTTTGGGGATTATAGGTGACTTTGAGAAGTGTAGGCGAGGGCAGCGTGGGATCCCCTTGGGGAGGTTCTACCACGGGAGGCTCATTAATAGGAGTGTGAATTGTCGGATCCAAATTGGTAATAGGATCGGGGGCCGACTCAGTAGGCGGTCTGTAAGGCGCCTCATTAGATGGCCATTGCCATGACGGATCACGACTAGGTAAATGTAAAAATGTTTTAGTTAAAGTATTTTTGGAACCTGGAGCTGCTAAAATGTTAGGTCGGTCGGCGTCGACATCCTTTTGCATCCATACATCACTGACCCGAGTTGGAAAATCTCCTTGGGCGGCGATCTCCGTCTCGATAAATGCAGAGGGGGTTAAACTGCCTGGGAGTAACCCGGATTTCGTATCAAAGGAACCACTGATAATCCCTGAAGGCATTGTGAACTTTGATTGCACAGGGAGATCCTGAAGAGCGACTGTCATAACTTTCTTCCATATTTGAGCGGGATAACTTCCCCCATAAACATTTCGTAAGTAATGTTGTCCGTCAGGGTCAGAATCATAGCCCATCCAGACAATCCCTGCGTAATTTGGAGTATATCCAGCAAACCAGGCGTCTGGATTGCCAGACTTATTGCCATATTTGTTGGGGTCTAATGACGTGGTACCAGTCTTTCCGGCTACGGCCCAGTTGCCAATTTGCGCGCTGACACCTGTTCCGTCGGTTACTACACTACGCAACATATCGTTGATAATATAGGCAGTTGTTTCTTTCATGACACGGTTTTTGGTAATCTTCGGGGTGATCAGGGTATTTCCCTTGGCATCTAAGACTTTAACGATGGTATGATCGGTAACGCTAACACCATTGTTGGCATAAACTCCGTAAGCAGAAGCCATGTCTAGTGTGGATACAAGCGGTGTACCTAGGGCCAATGTTAAATTACGATCGCCCTGTTCTAAAGGGAGACCGAGATTATCCTTACCAAACTTCCAACCGTAATCTACACCAATAAGGTTCAGTAGTTTGACGGCATAGACATTGACAGAGTCTTCAAGAGCATAGCGCATGGTAATAAGACCCTTCCAGCCCTTGTCTATGGTATCAAAGTCCGTAGGGGTGTAGGTTCCGTAACGAACTGGCATATCGTCAAGTACCGTACCCGGGAAATAGCCGCCCTTCTCAATGGCTGGCCCGTAGACGACCAATGGCTTAATCGTTGACCCAGGTTGCCGTTTGGATTGCCAAGCCCGGTTCCATCCACCAGCTGTATACTCCCGACCGCCGACCATAGCCTGAACTGCTCCAGTCGAAGGTTCAATGATCGTCATTGCGCCTTCGACTTTTGTGTTATTGATTCCTTTAGGGAAATTGGCAGGGTCAGCAAATGCGGCTTCCGCAGCACTTTGGATCTTTGAATCAACGGTCGTATAAATTCGCAAACCACCGCTGTAGATTTGCTGATCCGTTAAGTTATAGGTAGTTTCGAGTTCATCAACAACCTTATTAACAAAATAGGGAAATTTGTTATTGGTTTCTGTAATGGTTATTTTTTGAGCACCACTGCGATTTTTTTTCATGGTTTCAACATAGCTGAAAGGGGTATCTTTTTTCTGAGTATACTCATTTGCCGAGATAATCCCAGCATCTCGCATAACACCGAGAACAATGTTACGTCTGTTGTTGGCGGCCTCGGGATGGACATAAGGATTATATTGACTCGGGGCCTGCGGTAAACCTGCTAACAAAGCAACCTCTTCAGGTTTTAAATCCCCCAGATCTTTGCCAAAGTAAGTTTGGGCTGCCGCTTGGATTCCAAAGGATGACTCACCAAGGAAAATTTTATTGAGATAAAACGTTAGAATTTCATCTTTTGTGTACTCGTGTTCAAGTTGAATGGCAAGAATTGCTTCTTGAATCTTACGAGTCAGTGTTTTGGCAGTGGGATCTTCGATAAAAGCATTCCTGGCAAGTTGAATGGTAATGGTACTTGCCCCTTCTTTAGCACTTCCCGAGCGAATGTCGTTCAGCGCAGAGCCAACAATACGAATGGGATCAACCCCAAAATGTTGATAAAAGCGTTTGTCCTCCACCGCTACAAACGTTTTCTTAATAAGGTCTGGGATTTTGGAGGCCTGGACAACCTGACGGTTTACGAGTCCATGTAATTGAGTAATTTGGATGTTGTCTTTGTCGTATACATAGGATGTCTGTTTTTGGTCATCAAGTGCAGCAGGGTCCCATTTAGGAGTCGTGGCTGCAGCAATTCCAACAAAAATTGCTACGCTAATCAGCACAAGTGTCATCGCGCTGACCATGGATAAGAGAACGATCCGACGTTTAGATGAGCGTTTTTGGCGCTGAGGACCCGATGGCTTCCGGGATGTCGGCATAATTGTTACCTCCTATAAAGTAAAAAAAATGAGGCAAACGCTGATTTTAATATCCTGAATTATATCATACTTCTACAAGAGGAGGTAAATCATAAAAGAAGGGCAAGTAAAATTAGATTAGTTGCGAGTGCGAGTTAGAAAAGGTATAATGCTTTAATAGCTTATGTACATAAAGTCAATGGTATGATTGAGAAGAAACTTGGTGGAAGGTAGCAGAGAGTCGGTGTGAGGTGCAAACCGACCTGGAAACCAAGAGTTACGCCTCATGACTAGAGTTTAAAACTCTCGGATCAGCTCGTTAACGCTGATGAAGCTGGATGCCTGTTTTATATCGGCATCAATGTGGGTGGTACCGCGGAACTATTTTCGTCCCTCAACCTTGAGTTGAGGGATTTATTCATTTTGCGCTGCTTTTAGAAGTTAGCGATTTGTAATGAGCATACGAGAATAGGGGCTGCACTGGACTGGATTTTAAATAGTAAGGGGGATCATTAAATGGACATCTTTAGTGAATTGAAAGGCAGAGGACTCATTTACCAACATACGGATGAGGAGGCTTTACGCAAACGATTAGCTGCCGGTCCGATGACGCTATATTGCGGATTTGACCCGACTGCGGACAGCTTGCACATTGGGAGTTTATTGCCTATATTGGTCTTGAAGCGGTTTCAACTGGCGGGCCACATACCGATTGCCTTGGTAGGTGGAGGAACAGGGTTGATTGGTGATCCAAGCGGTAAAGCTTCGGAGCGTGTACTTAACCCCAAAGAAGTGGTGGAACAGTGGGCTGATAAGATTAAAGATCAGCTAGGACATTTCTTGGATTTTGAAACTAAAGAAAGTCCAGCAATCGTAGCAAATAATTATGATTGGCTTGGCTCTCTGCAAGTTATTGAGTTTTTGCGGGACATCGGAAAGAACTTTCCTCTGGGAACCATGTTAGCTAAAGATTCGGTAGAAGCACGAATGAGTAAAGGAATATCATATACCGAATTTAGTTATATGATATTACAATCTTACGATTACCTGAAGCTCAATGAAGTGTACGGTTGCGAGATGCAGGTGGGTGGAAGTGATCAGTGGGGTAATATCACAGGGGGTATTGATTTAATTCGTCGGACTTCGGTCAATCAGGTGAAGGAAATACATGGGCTGACAATGCCACTTGTCACTAAAAGTGATGGGGTCAAATTCGGGAAAACTGAAGGAGGAGCCGTTTGGTTAGATGCGAAAAAGACGTCTCCATATAAATTCTATCAATTTTGGCTGAACACAGATGATCGAGATGTTATCAAATTTCTTAAATATTTTACATTCTTGTCTCTCAACGAGATTGAGGCTTTGACAGAGGGAGTAGAAAAGGAACCTGAAAAGAGAAGGGCGCAGCGGTCATTAGCTGATGAAGTAACAAAGTTAGTTCATGGACAGAATGCTCTTGATCGAGCAGAGAAAATATCAAAAGCACTTTTCGGGGGAGGCCTAAAGGATCTGTCTGCTGCAGAGGTTGAAGAAGGGTTCAGTGATGTGCCTTCCGCAACCATCGACAATCCTGAAATCGGGTTCGTGGATTTGTTGATTCAAGCAGGAGTCGTTTCTTCAAAGCGTCAAGCCAGGGAAGCAATTGAGAACGGTTCAATTTATATCAACGATATTCGCCATTCAGATTTAGAAACGAACGTTTCCCAACTGGATCGGCTAGGTGGAAAGTACCTGGTTATACGTCGCGGAAAGAAAAGCTATTATCTCGTGAAGTTTAATTAGACCATAGGGACGCGGGTGCTGGGCTGTGTTAATTATCAAAGTTCGGCACTCTGCCCGCTGATACTACCAAGGCGTCTACTTGAATTATGTCTTGACTCATTAACTTGTTGTATGAAAATATTGGAGGATCAAAATGTCTAAAGAGAAGTTGACAGGTCGACAATCAAGTGTTATTATATCTAAGTGCCTCAAAACAAACTACTAAAGTAAAAGCAGTTAGTAGTAGTAAAGGGGAAGCAAATTAGCCATTGACATCGTCAGTTGTAAATGGTAAGGTGCGAATCCAGCCAAAACGGCCATGGTCTTTGAAAACTAAACAACAAGGACAGCCAATGAGAGAAACTCGCAAGAGTTTCAAAGAAACAATGAGCAAGTCATCATCTTCTTCAATAAGAAGTTGAAATAACTTTTTTGGAGAGTTTGATCCTGGCTCAGGACGAACGCTGGCGGCGTGCCTA
>NZ_SPQR01000023.1 GCF_004766055.1 Desulfosporosinus sp. Sb-LF
CGATATCCCATCGTGCTCTGATTATTTTAAACAATGTCTTGAGCGCCATATCCATGCAAGTTGTTATAATCATGATTTGTGTGCGCTTCTTGTTCTTATGTTTTAGTGCAAATTTTACAAAACGTAGCGGTTGTTCTACGTTGTCCATTGTAAATGTTGACTCGTAAACTTCTACTTTCTCAAATCCCTTTTCATCTTCCCAGATATCAACTGCATCTAACTTATTCGTCTTCTTTTTGGCTAACCGCAAACTCTTATTATTATTGTTTTTTGCCCTGACAATTGTATCAATACCAAGACTTCTACAGTGGTTCATCCAGGTTGAATTACAGGCAAGAGCATCATAAACCACAACATCAATTAACCTCTTATGACTATTCACTACGTTTGATTAGTCTCTTACCTACGTTCAGCTCTCCTTCATCCTTTGAAGTAGCATCTTGTCCAGGTTTGTACATCTCAAAGCCAATAACCAATTTGGGACCCATCCCTACCGTTGACATTACAGCGCCACTGTGAAAGCAATGAATCTTTTTCCCCTTGGTGTTTTTCAAGCATTCTGGACAACTTTTCTTATTGCTTCCGAAAAATTTTGTTCCATCAATTGCAGCCACAGTATAACCGTCAATTGTTCCGTCTACAAAAACCTTATTCTCAACTGACTTCTTTATAATGTGATAATTAATTTGGTTCAGGCCGTTTATATCAATGACTTTAAGCGTGTCTCTGATCGCATCAATCTGAGGCAGTTTTGTTCCTCCGGGAAACAGTTTACTAAACTCATGATTTTTTATCATAAAATTTAATTCATTAAAGCTTTGCACCCTAAGCAAAAAACCAAAAGCACAGGCAAAATAACTTGACCTGTGCTATAAGTTGGGTTAACTCTTCCGTCAGAAAGTTTATTCAAGAAACGATCAACGTGGTAAACATTCTTCATATAGTTTACTAATTTTGCAAAATAGTTTTTCCTCATTTCATCCTCTCTTCCCTTCAATTTTATCAGAAAGAGAGGGCTGACAAAACACAAAAAACTCCGAATTTGATACACTTTTGAAATCGGTAGAAATACCAGCGAAATCAATGGGTTGACAGTGGTAGAGGCTAAAGTACTGCCTTTTTTCACTACATAGACTTGGTTTGCTGGAGGTGGAACAGGAGCTGGCATTGGGCAATGATGCTGCATTACTGGTTCCTCACACGGTGGGCAAGGTGCCGGGCAACAGGGATCCATATCGGGGTGTTGATACATACCCGGTGCACCATGCATCCCTTCCATTTCGGGCATCATTCCGCCCATACCAGGTGCGAAATTCGGATTATAAGCAACGGAACGTAATTCCATATTATTTTCCTCCTTAACTATATAAAGCTTTTGTTAGCTTTAATGTCAGCCTTCTTTTGCCTTTCTTTTTTACCATCAGTGATGATGGCCCCATCCATATGGAGGGATGAGAACTATAGGACATGAGGATGTCCCCAATAACCGGGATACCCCATACCGTTTTCGTAATATCCGCCATGCCCCCAGTATCCTGGGTGCCCATATCCTACACCATAACGATACATAATGATTTTAGCTCCCTTTGCCTTATTTATATACCATAATACGGAAACAGGAGTTTGTCATGTGCTGCTAAAATAGCCCTACTTCCGTTGATTATTTCACTAATTTTTCCTTTACTAAATATCCAAGCCCCTCGGTGTATTCTCCTTTACCCAGACACCTAATCCATGCAACACACCATTCAGTAAGCCGCCGTGTATGCCTAAAGGAACCTAAACCTCGAGTTTACGCTCATATTTAGGTTCTTCTTCAATGAATTTTGTTTTTATGACGCTCTGACAGGACAAATTCCACTTTTTCCATTATATTCATAGTATAAGGTATTACTGGAAAGGGAGGAAATGAAAATGGCATTTGGTAACGAAGATGGAGCAGCTTGCGGTTGTGGATGTGATCATGGAAGAGGCTTTGGCGCAGGGATCGCAGCAGTTGTAATTATAATTCTTCTTCTGATCGCAATGGGTATCGTATTCTAAATTAAGAAAGGTGGAATTCTTATGTACGGAATGAATCAAGGAATGGGTTATGGTGGAATGAGCGGAGCATGTTGTCCTGCTCCGATTGTTCCTATGCCCGCCCCGGTTGCTCCTTATGGCGTGGGTCCTGGAGTTGGCGCAGGAGTCGGTGTAGCTATTATCGCAGTGGCAATTTTGATTCTTATCGCTTTAGGCGTAATATTCTAAAAATTCTTATTCTGACCATCAAGTTATAAGGAGGTATTTACTGATGCATAGTTGTGTGAAACCGATTTGTTGCCCCCCCGAATATTGCGTACAAGATCATTACGCCCAAAGAATGGTCCCAGTTATTCATCCGGTCGTAATAATCAATCGCCAAAATGTTATCGATGTTCCCCAGCACTATTATCAAGCGACCACACAAAACGTGGTAGTTAACCATGGTTTTCAAGCTCAAGGTTTACCCGGTTATCCAGTTAATCAAGGTATCGCTAATCGCCGTTTCTTCTTAAGATAAACCGCTTAGCAACTTTGTATCTAAACAAGAAATATTTGATGTAAGAACGTTAGACGCCTCTTTATAAATAGGCTCGGCAGTATTTTCGTTACTTACTGCCGAGCCTATCTTCTTATTCTAACCTCACCCATGAGAACCAATCCGTCAACACACCATTCAAAGCAGCCGGGTGTACAGGTTTTTCATGTCACGTTGAGACGGGGCCAATTCCTACTGTTGACATGACAGCACCACTATGGAAATTATGTGTCTTCTCACCTTTGGGATTTTTCAAGCATTCTGGACAGCTTTTCTTGTTGCTCCCGAAGAATTTTGTTCCATCGATCGCAACCACAGTATATCCATCAATTGTTCCGTTTTCGAGAACCTTATTCTCTACTGCCTTTTTGACGATGTGAAGATTGATTTGTTTTAGTCCGTCTATATCAATTACTTTAAGTGTATCTCTGATCGCATCAACCTGCGGTAGCTTTGTTCCTCGGGGAAACAGTTTACTAAATTCATTATTTTTTATCATCAAATTTAGTTCATTAAAGCTCTTAATCCTAAGCAAAAAACCAAAAAGCACAGGCAGAATTACTTGACCTGTTCTATAAGTGGGGTTAACTCTTCCGTCAGACAGTTTATTCAAACGACGATCAACGTGGTAAACATTTCTCATATACCTTACCAATTTTGCAAAGTAGTTATTTCTCATCTCATCCTCTCTTCCCCTCTGATTTTAGCAGAAAGAGAAGTCTGATATAAGCTTTAATGACTCCGAATTTGATACATTTTGAAATCGGTATAAATGCCAGTGACATCAATGCTTTGACTGTGGCAGAGGCTAAAGTGTTGGCCTGAATACTGTTCATTGTTTGACCCTCCCCTCTTACCGTTTCAACAGCGCAGCCCCTGCAATACCGGGATTGGTCATCTCATACGTGTTTAGGATAACATCGAGTTCTGCTTTCGTCAGAACGCGTTTTTCCAGGCAAATGTCGCGGACTGGTCGGCCACATTTGATCGCCTCTTTGGCTACGCTTGATGCCACGTCGTAACCCACGTGGGGATTAATAGCCGTTACGATGCCGACGCTGTTTTCCACCATTTCGCGGCAACGTTCGACATTCGCGGTGATGCCCACGACACAGCGGTCCCTGAAGACACGTGACACGTTACGCAGGATGTCCAAGGATTGGAGCAAATTAAAGACCACGACCGGTTCCATGACATTGAGTTCCAGTTGTCCGGCCCCACACGCCAACGCGATCGTAAAATCATTCCCCTGAACCTGAAATGCTATTTGATTGACAACTTCCGCCATCACCGGATTGACCTTTCCCGGCATGATGGAGGAACCTGGTTGCATAGGTGGCAGATTAATTTCATTGAATCCGGTACGTGGGCCAGAGGCCATCAGGCGCAGATCATTCGCTATTTTGGAAAGATTGATAGCTAAGGTTCGTAACGCCCCGGAAACTTCTATGAACGCATCTGTATTCTGAGTCCCTTCCACTAGGTTATCGGCAATTCGCATAGGTAATCGCGTCCACTCGCGCAAGCGCTGTGTCACTTTAATAATATACTCAGGATCAGCATTTAACCCAGTGCCAACTGCCGTCGCTCCCATGTTCATGACTTCTAGAGATAGTATTGCCTGTTTGATACGCTTAAGGTCACGTCCAAGCATTAGAGCATACGCTGCAAACTCCTGGCCAAGCCGAATAGGAACGGCGTCTTGCAAATGCGTCCTCCCCATCTTAATGACACAGTCAAACTCTTGAGCCTTATCCTCGAAGGATTGACGTAACATATCGAGAGCTTCGAGCAAGTCGTGGGCCACATTCAAGCTCGCAATGCGGATTGCTGTGGGAAAAACATCATTGGTGCTTTGGGCCATGTTAACATGAGTATTCGGATGTACTTTATAATACTCACCCTTTTTCCCACCAAGGAGTTCAATCGCCCGGTTAGCGATCACCTCATTGGCATTCATGTTCATGGATGTACCTGCCCCGCCCTGAATCACATCAACTACAAATTGATCGTGCAACAAGCCCTCAATTAACTCTCTAGAGGCTTGGACAATAGCTTTTCCAATCCTAGGACTTAAGGACCCGATATGCATATTTGCTTCGGCTGCCGCGCCTTTAACCATACCCATAGCCCTGATCAATTCCCGATGCGGGTGATAGCCTGTCATCGGAAAGTTCTCAGTAGCACGTTCTGTTTGAATGCCATAATACACATCATCAGGAACTTCATGAACCCCTATTAAATCCTTTTCTTGCCGCATACTCTTGTCTCCCCCAATTTCGTTCTATTGCATAGTGCACAATGTATATTGTATACAATGTACAACTTCTTCGTGTGACTGTCAAGGAACTTGCGTTACAACGCTCACTTACTTGCATTTTGTTATAGGAGGGACCTGGATGATGGTCAGTCTCCATTAAAAATGTCAAATCCTCTCCTCTTCGTTTTGGAGTATGCGTATACATTTTTGAACAAAATAAAAGAAAGCAACCCTGTAAAGACGGCTTTCAAATATTTACATATTTTAAGTGGGGATTTACCCCACCTCAGTTTAGATAAATTACTCAAATTTTTGGGTTGTTGTCAATGATTTCAGCGGTTTTTCTTGCCTTTCTGTGATTTTTTGGGTAAGTTGCAATGTTTTAAGTATGCACATATCTTTTGTCGACCAATGGTAAAGTAATATTGACATTTCTTTGCACTATGTTGGCAGCCTCATTATAATGAAGGAGACATGATTCGAAGGAAAGGGGATGGATTGATGGTAGCAACATTTGCAGTCGTAGATGATGATCCTGCATCGCAACGCATGCTTTTAGATATTTTGAATACCAAAGGAGATGTGGTTGCCGAGTTTTCCTCCGGGCAGGAAGCTTTGAAGTTTTTCGAGAGCGGTCGGCGGGTTGATGTTTGTTTTATCGACCTCTTAATGCCTGATATTTCGGGCATTGAGGTGGTTGAAAAAGCAATCCCTCTTCACCCGATGACCTTGTTTGTTATGGTGTCCCAGGTTGAAGCCAAAACGCTGTTGGCGAATGCGTATGCAGTAGGAATTGAATTTTTTATCCATAAACCGATCAATCGCAATGAGATTTTGGCCATCACCGACCGTGTTTTGGAAAAACATCGACTGAAATCAACTTTGGAACAAATTGAGAAATCCTTAGCTAAGGTTCGTTCTACGAGGGTAACCAAGACGGAGGAGACTGATGAACAAACGCTAAAAAAAAGGTTTCAACTGATCTTTTCAGACTTGGGCATTTTGGGGGAAACTGGAAGCCGGGAGTTACAGGCGATTATTTTAAGGTTTAAAGACAGAGAAGAAGAGCTATCCGATCTTCCACTGCGGTTAATTTACCAGGCAATTGCTGGAACAGAAGAGGAAATACAAAGTATTGAACAACGGATTCGTCGGATAATAAAGCACGCTTTGTGGAACATTGCGATTCGTGGCTTGGAAGATTTTTATGATGAATATTTTGAACGCTATGCTTCGAAATACTTTGAAATTGCTGAAGTCCGTGAACGCGTGTTAGAGCTACGGCAGAAGCGGACGAGTACAGCCAGGATTAATATTCGCAAGTTTCTTATCGCTTTATATACAGACATCTTTCATTTGACTTAAACCGAGTCAGCGAATAATTAGGGGTTTCTGCAAAAATTATCTATTACATAAATATTAACATAGAAGAGATCTTTCGAAAGATTCCAAAAAATATTTGGTAGAGACTTGTCGGTTGTTGTCGGATTCCGTAGTATCCATGATAAATTGTTATCAGAAACTTTCGCAAATTAAAAGGAGGGGTTCTGATGGCAGAACGTAAAAAAATCGGACTGGCTACGAAAATCATTATTGGCCTAACCCTAGGAGTTCTGTATGGGTATTTTTTCCGGCAATACTCTGGTTTGCTAAAACCACTAGGGGACATGTTTATCCGCTCGATTAAAATGATCGTGGTTCCTATTGTGTTTTCCACAATTGTTATCGGTATCGCGGGTGTCGGTGACTTGAAAAAGGTTGGAAAACTGGGTGGTAAAACCTTGGTCTACTTCGAAATCGTCACAACCATTGCCATTTTACTCGGTGTTACCGTTGCCATCATAACGAAGCCTGGTGTAGGGATTAACTTGAGCCAGATCAGTAAAGTGGATATAAGTGCTTATACAGGTACTGTGGCCAAACATAGTACGACGGACCTATTCGTGAATCTCATTCCTACCAATATTGTTGACGCTTTAGCCCGGGCAGACCTGTTACAGGTTATCTTCTTTGCTGTACTTTTTGGTGTTGCCCTAGCATCGGTCGGGGAAGTCGGAAAGCCTGTACTTCACTTCTTCCAAGGGGTTGCCGAAACCATGTTTAAGTTAACGAACATGATTATGTTAGCTGCTCCTTATGGTGTCTTTGCTTTGATGGGATTTACCGTCTCTCAATTCGGCTTGGCTGTATTGCTCCCCTTAGGCAAACTAGTAGGTATCCTTTACCTTACCATGGCCTTTTTTATAGTCGTCGTGTTCGGTACTATAGCTAAGTTTGCAGGGATTAATCTGTTCACTATGCTCAGAAATCTCAGCGAAGAAATGTTAATCGCTTTTTCTACAGACAGTTCTGAGTCCGTGTTCCCACGGATTCTTAAGAAAATGGAACAATTCGGTGTTCCTAAATCCATTGTTTCTTTCGTAGTTCCTACAGGGTATACCTTTAACCTTGATGGAAGTGCACTTTATCAAGGACTGGCGGTTCCGTTCATTGCCCAAATGTATGGAATCCATCTGACCTTTGTTCATACACTGACGATCATAGCTGTACTCATGGTCACTTCTAAAGGGATGGCAGGAGTACCCGGAGTATCCTTTGTAGTCCTTGCTTCCACATTAGCATCGACTGGTCTACCAGTTGAAGGTTTGGCACTGATTGCGGGGGTGGACCGAATCATGGATATGGGAAGAACAGTCGTTAATGTTATTGGAGTTTCGCTAGCCTCTGTTGTCATGGCGAAAATCGAAGGGGTATTTGACTACTCCAGAGCAACTTATCCTCTGCAACCTTTGTTGGAAGATATCGAAGATCTCGATCATCTCGGTAAAGAGCCCGGCTTGACAGAATCATTTGCAAAATAATTTTGGGCATGATAGCATCAAAATCGATAGATTATGGATAATATTAAGATACTGTTATTTAGAGGATGTAGACAGGGAACTTTCCCTGCTACATCCTCTTGTAAATCATGGAGGAGGACTTCTCTTGAATCTGGAGAAATGGGTGAATTGGACAGCGCATCTACAAAAGAAGATTCCATTTGATACATCGCGAGTCTTTTTAATTGTAGGGACATATGTTCTTGGAGAAGTTGGGTTTTTCCCATTTGGATCCACTTTTCGACTAGGGATGGGCAGCGTATTTTACGTTCTATGTGTATACAGTTTTCCGAGGCTAGCAACTCTTTCCAACGGCTGTTTGACGGGAATCACGGTCGTTCTATTTCGAGTCCTTGTCGGCTGCTTGGCATATGGGCAACCACTGACCCCCCTCCTCGTTGGTAATGCCCCAGCTGTTCTTTATTACGTGGCCCTGACCGCTGGAATAATCTTGCCGAGGTTTAAGCGACAGAAAGCAAACCCAGTTCGCACTAGTCTCTATTTTGTGACGTTTGATTTTATGGCGAATGTTTTGGAGCTTGCCTTTTCTGCTAATTTTCATGTGGACAGGTATAGTTTAGACATTTTGGCGTTAGGTGCAGGGATTAAAGGGCTGTTCTTCCTGGCCTTTATTGCGACCATGGAACTCTTTCGGCAACGGATCTTACGGGAAAAAGAAAAAGAAAAGTTCCAAGGGCAACTTCTACTGGGGGCAACGCTTTATGCCGAGGGGTACTTCCTGAAAAAAATCATGCATGATATTGAAGAAGCGACGGAAAGTAGTTTCCAGCTTTATCAGGAATTGGGACAAGGTCCTCCAGTTAATGCGCATCAGCCTGCTCTTTTGAACCTCGCTGAAAGGATTCATGAGATTAAAAAGGACACTCAACGGGTCTTCAGTAGCATAAATGCCCTTATTGAGCCCAACGACTATACTCGTATTGATCTAAACGAGCTGCTGAACATTGTTATCGAAGGCCAGCAGCGTTACGCCCAGTCTCATCTGAAACAGATCAAATGGATTACGTCTTCTGGTTTTCAGATTTGTTCTGTGGATAATTTCTTTCCCATACTTGTTGTGGTTAACAACATTTTGGCTAATGGCATTGACGCGATTGAAGATCAAGGGCAAATTGCAGTGATCTGGAATATAGACTCCGAAACACTCCATATGCATCTTGGAAACACAGGAAAGCCAATTTCTCCTGATGATCGGGAACTCATTTTTCTACCGGGATTTACAACGAAGTATTCAGATTTGGGTAATGCGTCGACTGGAATCGGGCTTACACATGTGCAACACGTTTTACAAGAGGCTGGTGGGAATGTCCAAATCAAACAAACCAGGGGGATGACCTTGTGGACATGGTTTCATGTCCAGATCCCAATAAGAAAAATGAGATAGTCAAAACTCATACTACAACGTCGTGCCCATCCAGAGTTGCTGCCGCTTTTAAGAGCGACAACACTTGTCTATAAACATAACGATGGGTTAACATCCAGTGACAATCGGGTTCAGTTTGAGGCACGAGTTGAATAAACAAGGTGGGTATACTCTAAGTGAAAAGTATACCCACCTTTACTATGCAAATTTGGCTTGTAATTTACGCCCTTTTGTACTGTGCTTTTCCAATGTCATAAAGGTTGTTTCCTTCATGGTCAATAATCACAATGACTGGGAAGTCCTTGACGACTAGGCGTCGTACCGCTTCTGGTCCCAGTTCAGGATAGGCAATTACCTCGGCCGAAACAATGCGCTTGGCGATCAAGGCACCTGCTCCACCAATCGCTCCGAAATAGATGGCACCATGTTTCTTCATCGCTTCGATCACTTCCGGAGATCGAAGCCCTTTGCCGATCATTCCCGTTAACCCTTCCGCGATCAACTTTGGCGAATAAGCATCCATCCGTCCGCTCGTTGTTGGCCCAGCTGAACCTATCACTTGGTCCTCTTTGGCTGGAGTTGGCCCAACGAAATAGATGATTTGATCTTTCATCGAGAAGGGAAGGTCAACATCATGCTCTATAGCCTCGATCATTATTTTATGGGCCGCATCGCGCCCGGTATAAATCACACCGCTAATTAAGACATTATCCCCAGCTTTCAAGCCTTTGACTTTTTCTTGGGTCAGGGGAGTTTCAATGCGTATGGCTTCGCTCATTAGATTACCCTCCCTTGCAATGTGATTTCTATATGGCGTGTCGCATGGCAACCGATGTTTACTGCAACGGGCATTCCGGCAATATGCGTGGGATATACTTCTACGTTGACAGCGAGTGCCGTCGTCACGCCGCCAAATCCTTGGGGACCAATGCCAAGTCGATTAACCCGATCTAATAACTCTTCCTCAATTTTCGCCAGACGCTCTTCCTGATTATGGTTTCCCACTTTACGAAGTAAGCTCTTTTTGGCAAGGAAGGTTGCTTTTTCCATCGTTCCGCCCACACCCACTCCGACAATAATCGGAGGACAAGGGTTTCCACCCGCACGTTCGACCGTGTCCACGACAAATTGCATCGCGCCCTCCAAACCTTCAGAAGGCTTGCACATTTTTAAGCCTCCCATGTTTTCACTTCCAAACCCTTTTGGTGCCACTACTAGGTGCAGTGAATCACCAGGAACAATATCATAGTGAATCACGGCAGGAGTGTTATCTCCTGTATTAACCCGTTCAAAAGGGTCTTTCACCACTGATTTACGCAAATATCCTAAGTCATAGCCACGGCGTACCCCTTCGTTGATTGCCTCCGTGAGGCCCCCACCGACGACGTGCAAATCCTGGCCTATTTCAACAAAAAGCACCGCCATCCCGGTGTCCTGACACATTGGGACTCTTTCCGCGTGCGCGATTTCGGCGTTCTCAATGAGACGTTCCAGCACCTCAATACCTATTGGAGAGCGCTCCTCCTTTAACGCCTTTTGAAACCCAGTCATAATGTCCGAACCCAGGTCATAATTAGCCCCGATACAAAGCTTTTCAACTGCTGAAACGATTTCTTCCACTAGTATTTCCTTCATCTTTCTGTACCCCCTCCTCTAAAGTCTTCTCACTGTAATAATTAGTTCGTATAATAATAGTAATTTCTTAATATTCTGGATTCCAATCTATTATTTTAATCCTTAGACAACCGAAAGCAAGAGCAAGGGGCAAAACATGGCTCCAACTTAACCATATATTCTTCTAAGAGTTGCAAAAATACAGTTACCCCTAATAAATCCGCACTGCCACCAGGGCTGATTTTCCGATTTGTAAAATCTTCATTCATTTTTTCGATCGCCTTTAGGCCTTGGACCGTTGCTACTCCACCTATGGACAAGATTTGCTTTGCTGTTTCCTGGACTTCCTTTAACGTTTCAAGAGAGTGCCTATGCAAAATAGTAGTATCCTCGCAAAACTGCATAATGGCTAAGAGAGTTTGCACTAGCCTGTGGTTTTGGCTTAACCCTTGATTCGCCTTGTAAAACCCGAGAGAAAAGTCAAATACTGAGGGCAGCCCGCTTTGAACCTCTCCTCGTATTCCCTCAACTTTATGATGCAAAAAGAGTCTTTCTCCGTTTGTCAGTGCAAACTTATCGGCATTTTTAAACTCAAGCAGTCTGGAACTCAATTCCCTCTCAACCAAACCCGAGGTCATATCTTTGATAATGCCTTGCAGGGATGTGAAGCGGGTACCACCGAACAGTGCTTTTCCTCCAGCAGCACAGCATACGCCCAGCAAAAAGAGCATTCCCTTATGGGTATTTACACCTGAAGTCTTATCTAACATTTGTTGTTCGCCCAGTTTCCCAATCAGCCTCAGTTGATGAAAAATTTCCTTGGGGGTACTTGAGCTAAACCCAGCCTCCGTGCAATGAATCAAAGGGTTAATTAACGAGGTGGCGCTATCTAAGAACGTAAAGTAATCCATGTCTGTATGAGCGCCACTAGACGTTTGGGAAACCAGCCCGGGGGACGGAGTGCAGGAAACCTCATAGAGCATTGCTTGTACTGCAAGACTCGCTATGTTAATGGAGTGTTCATTAAAACTATGCTTTAAACTATTAATCTCTACCATAGCTCCGTACATCCTTCACCTGCCTGACGACGTCAATAACGCTTCCATCCCGATATTCCACCACGGCCACGATCTTTTCCAAAGCTTGTACACCTTTTGGTACTCCAGTAATTTTCTCAGCCATGGTTTTTAATTCGTCGATGGTCACAAGTGGAAGGTTCGTATTCCTGAGTTTTTCAATTAAATCCGCTCGTCTAGGATTGACTGCGATTCCTCGTTCCGTCACAACAACATCAATACTCTCTCCCGGGGTTGTAATCGTCGTCACTTGATCCTTGATTATTGGAAGCCTGGACTTCATAAGATTCGTAACTACGATAGAGAGTTTTGAACCAGCCGCCGTATCACTATGTCCACCTGAACCACCCATGATCACTCCATTTGAACCAGTTGTCACATTTACATTAAATTCGGTGTCAATTTCAGTAGCTCCCAAGATCATGATGTCCAGGCAGTTAACCACCGCTCCCTTGGTGTGAGGATTTCCATACATGGAGGCTGACATAGCTTGGTGGGTTGAATTATTTCTATACGAATTAATTGCTTTTAAATCAAAGCATTGAACATCAAGCAGAGTTTTAAAAAGTCCCTCTTCTAACATTTCCACAAGCTGTCCGGTGACTCCACCGGAAGCAAAGCTTCCCACTACACCTTCACGCAGCATAATATTCCTAAGCTCTGCGGCAACTGCCAGAGAGGTTCCGCCTGCTCCAGTTTGAAAAGACATACCATCCTTAACTAAACCAGATGCCTTAATCACCTCAGCTGCCTTTTTAGCTATGATAAGCGCCACGGGATCCTTCGTGATTTTAGTGGTCCCCGAAACAATACCCCCTGGGTCTCCAATCGATTCAACTTGAACAACGTAATCGACAAAAACTTGGCTAATTTGAATCGGGCAGGCTGGGAAGGGCACCAAATTATCGGTTATAGCAATTGTTTTATCGGCATACGCTGCATCTGAAATAGCATAACCTAACGTGCCACATGCAGCATCACCATAAACTCCATTTATGTTACCATAGGTATCTGCAGTGGGTGCTGCTAGAAAGGCCACATCAATATGCAAATCCCCACTTTCTATAGCTCTTGCCCGTCCGCCATGGGTTTGCATGATGGCAGGTTTTTTCAATTTGCCCTTCGATACTGCTTCCGCCACGGGACCCGATATGTAGTTTGATACTAGACCAGTAACGACTCCATTTTCAATGTGCCCTACTAGGGGTTCATGAATTGGGAAAATTGAGCTCGCGGCAACGGTTAAGTCCTTTACTCCTCTTTTAGCCAATCCCTCCACGACCATATTTAAGACATGATCTCCATTTCTTAAGTGGTGGTGAAACGAAATAGTCATACCATCTTTAATGTTTAACCTATCTAGAGCCTCCTCTAAATTTCCTAAAACTTTTAGATCACTAGGGAGCACGCTTATCAGCTTCACGGCTTTCCTGGTCTTTATGCCTCCATCACTAAAAGCGCCTTGAAAGGGTTTAACCTCTCCATACCCATCAATATACTCTGGAAGTTCTCGACCTAATATTGTTTTAATAAATTTCATCGTTCACCCACCCTATCTCTCAATCAGTCCTAAGCTTCGGCCAAGTTCCACCGTGGTTTTCGCTCTATTTATAACAGGTGCATCGATCATTTTACCATCTAATGAGCAGACCCCTTTTCCTTCTTTTTCAGCTTCCTCCATAGCGTACAGAACTCTCAAGGCATGTTTTAGTTCCTCTTCTGTCGGTGCAAAGACAGAATGAATGATCTCAATTTGTCTTGGATTGATAGCCGATTTCCCTGTCAGCCCCAAGCTTTTTGCCTTAGCAGTATCCTTTGCAAGTCCCACGAAGTCATTCGTATCTGTGAACGGAGTATCAATAGAATCCACCTTTAAAGCCCGACACGCTGTTGCCACTTTATTGCGTGCATAAAAGATTTCTTGCCCGTCTTTTGTTCTTGCTATACCTAGATCCGAGGTCAGATCTTCTCCACCAAGTAAAACCCCTACCATACGCTTGGAAGCCTGAATTACGCAATAAACATTTTCAAGGCCAAGGGCCGTTTCTATGAGAGCAATCAGTTTAATGCTGCCTGGGGTATGTCCTTCTTCTATTTCAATTTGATCAAGCATTTTATCAACAAGTTTTATTTCTTCTTCATTTGCCTTTGGGATCAGCAGCGTATCCGGTTTGACCCTAGCGATAACATCAACATCGTGAGGTCCAAATTCCGTATCCAAGGGGTTTACTCTCACGACAACTTCGACCTGTGAGTAATCTATAGTTTTGATGGCATCTCTTACCAAAATTCTGGCACTATCTTTTTCAGTTAGACTGACCGCATCCTCTAAATCTAGAATAATGGAGTCTGCCCCAAGAATTGCCGCATCTTGAAGCATACCCGGGTTATTTCCCGGCATAAAAAGCATCGATCTTCTCGATTTTCCCATTCTCATCCACCTCTACTAATTATACTACTAATAAATTGCTAGTTCCCCGCTAATAGTTTGCTGTTAATTACTAGATAATTACTAGAAAGCTCTCTTAATAGCCGTTTCTACCCTTGCACCGATCGTATAATCTAAAGCTCCCTTATCTTGAGCCTTAATCATAATCCCCTCAACGCCCATTTCCTTAACTTTATGTAAAATCACTTGCTCAATCACATCGCCGAACTGTCGCATAACGATACTTTCGAGTTCAAGCTCAACTTTTCCGGATTCATTTGGCATAACCATTATAAGAATATCATTGGACTCCAATGTACCTGCTTTAGCAACTTTAGTTATTTTCATTTAACTGACCTCTTTTTTAAAGTTTTTTCACCCAACGGGCAGTAATTACAAATCCCAGTTAAAGTGCAAACGCAACTAAGAAACTCCAGAGACCTTCCACGATATCTTGGAATTCCATATTGCCACGACCCGTTTACAAGTATAAAAAGTATTATTCCCAAAAATCCAATAACCAAAAAATGTAGCTGTTTATCGTTGAAGTGCAGGTCGAAAGAACATGACGCGCAACCGATATGCAAGACGAATACAAGGTGCTATAAAGCTTGATAGATGAGTTTCGCAGCCACTAATAACGACATCGTTACGAAAATTGGCTTGACGAGTTCTGCACCATAATTAATCGCAAGCTTCGTTCCGATGAGGGAGCCTAAAACCATAAATAGGGCCATAGGGATACCATAGTACAAGAGAATCTTTCCATTCCAGGCAAAGAGCAGAAGAGAGGTAAAGTTGCTGACGAAATTTAAAACTTTAGAATTAGCAGAGGCAACAACGAAGTCGAATCCGAAGATGGTAATAAGCGAAAAGATCAGGAAAGAGCCTGTTCCTGGACCGAAAAAACCATCATAAAATCCTAAGGCCAACGCAAGCAGACACCCTACAGCGATATTTATAGAATTAAGACCCTCGAATTTATTCTCCATCCCTAGGTTTTTATGGAGTAAAGTATAAATTCCCACTAATAAAATTAAGATTAGGACTGCTTTATTTAAAAAAGCAGAGCTAACCCCAAGAACGGCCCAAACTCCAAGGGATGCACCAATAAAAGTAAAGGGAATTTGCCACTTTACCAAGGAAAATTGTACTTTCCCAGAACGTGCAAACGCAACGGAACTGTTTAGAGAGGCCATAGATGCTGCGAATTTATTGGTTCCAAGAGCAAGATGGGGGGGCACACCAACCATCAGTAAGGCGGGCAGACTAATGAGCCCTCCTCCTCCAGCAATCGCATCCACTCCCGCAGCCAAGAAACCGAGAGTACAGATAATAAACAGATTAAGCCACATGTAAAAAATACCTCACTTATGACAATTTACTTTGCGAACTACCTCACAGTTGGCACGGAACTTGGCTTTAGATCCTCTTGCACATAGCAGGGCGGAACACAAGGTCCCCTCCAGCCATCACGGCACCTTGCCATCCTTGGCGTGCTCTAACCTCGAACATCCTGTTCGAGTCTTGGCCAGCGGATGTGCTTTTGCTCGGAACACTCACTCGTGTTCCGCCCTGCCCACTTGTATCAATGGGTTAAAGCCTTAGTTTGGCACGACTCACGAGTAAGTGTCTCGTGGCCCTCTCTACTTACCTTCCCGATACTTCAAAACGGCGAGCGTCCTATTCATCTCATTGTGTACGATCATAAACCCTTCATCGACACCCATGCCAGGTTTCGCCAGCATCTGATCTGGGCGGGAAGCTAACGATACATGTACCGCAGTCCGCGCACCGCCATCCGTTTCATTGCAGGATCCGCCAACATAAGCACCTATACCGAATTTCTTCGCATAGAGTACCGCTTCAATGGTGTTTTGAATTCCACCCAAGTCTGGGGTCTTGATTTGAACCATATCGGCCGCCTTAGCATCCACAAACTTGACGATATCCTCATACGTGTTGCACCACTCATCAGCGACGATTTCCACATTAACTCCATGAACCTTTAATGCATCGCGTAGAGACTTGAGTTGTTCGATCTGGCCTTTTACACTTCCGGCATCCATCGGCCCTTCAATCCGCAAATGCAGAGGAGAAGCCATCTTTTCCAACTTAGCAAAGTACTCAACCATCCGCTCCGTATCATCTTCAAAGGCAATACCAATCGTGCCGTAAACATCAATGTGCAAGACTGGGCGATAATCATCACCACCAAGCGTCATTATCCGGTTTCTAAGCCACTCCACATAATCCAAGAGCAATTCTCCATCTTTCCCTAGCTTGGTCTCTACATTATTAATCAACGCGTGTGGTAACACCCCAGCGCGTTTAATAATCGCCTTATCCGCATTATCATAACGATCATCCCCGGTTTGTGTAAAGATCGGGATGGGCTTAAGAATCATCGGAAGATCATATTCCTCAAGAATAACCTCTGTCATCGTCTTTTTCTTTGATTTAGCTACGCCATCAAGAATAGCTTGGCTCACACCATAACGGATCGCAGTATGATAACGGTCCCCATTCGGCCGTTTCGAATTCTCAACAAGACCCACCAAATGGCGGAAGGAATCCAGTTCCTGACCAACTAGCTTAGGCGCAATCTCTTCTAATATAATGGGAATAAAATCTTTAGCCAAGAATAGCGGATCCCGACCACCTGCCCCCGAATACTGAACAGCCGCACAATCCCCTGAAGCCACTTGCCCGTCTTCTAAAATAAGCATGACTGAAATAGATTCTCCACGTTGCCGAACCGCCTTAAAGCCCGGAGTTTTCGGCTCCCCAGTATACGTAAACCCGTCATGGGCAACTCCCTCTTTAATCGCTTGCTGATCATCAAAATAAAATCCAGTAAGCCCCGGCGAAGCAATAACTTCAATAATTTTCATAATAGGTATACCCTCCCTGATGTTTTATCTTCATATGTATCTACTCAAGCAAGCATGCGCCAAACCTCACGAAAACGTACCCCGCCTGAAGCGGGCGCTTGAGCGTTAGTTCGGCCAGCCATCTCCAGGCGTAATCTAAGTCTAAATATTCCCAAGAGGCTTAGCATCCAAGATAGCCCCAACTTCCGGGAATACCCAACCGACCACTCAGGAAAGACGTGCATGAGACCAAGAGAACGACTAAAGCGAGCAGACCGCCAAACTTCACGAAAGCGACGCGGAGGACGGAGCGGAACACAATGACGTGTTCCGCTGACCACGCGACATGGACGTCGCATTGACCGGAACACTCCCTCGTGTTCCGCCCCGTCTGGAGCACGAGCTAGCGTGATTTGTTTATCCTGCGGGCGCCTGTCGTGAACGTGTCTCAAGTTAACCTCATCCCCAGAAACCCCGGTAATCCTCAGACAACGAAGATGCTAACCCCTTGGCCGCCCAACGAGCATCCCTTTCCCAATCGCATAAATATCATCAATCACCATCTGAAACGACGGATCCCTACCCTCATCCCGCCCACGCTGCGCAATACGTTCTCTGTGAAACTCCTTAATCCTCTCATCAAACGGAATATTGCCAAAATCCAGGAGACGCACTGCACCCGTGGTATCGCGAGCTGGGAGAATCTTACCGGAATTATAACGGCTCGGAGCGAATGGAACATCAATGACGCCGGCTTGAAAAGCCCGGACAGCGCCAACCGCGGCATCCCCTTCGCCTAGTTCGAGTACTCGATCTAGAATCGCCCTGGTTTCCGCTAAGATCATTTCCTCTTCCAAGGCGAGCTCCGGGGTCATGGGCAGGCTTTGGTCTTTCAACATGTTTAAGATCTGTTTTGTCGTGCGAATCCCTGCCGCATTGGCCTCTTTAGTAGGTACACCGAGCGCTTCATGCGGGGTTTTAACGATGACTTTTGTGGCTTTGCCTAAGGCCGCTGCTACAGCACCCCAGGAAATAACCCCATAAGCCTTCGCTTCATCTTGTGGAAAACCACCCATCCATTGGTGAAAGACCGTGGTGATCATCACTTTCGGCAAGCCGAGTTTTGCTAAATACTCTTCCGCTAGAACCGGAAGGGTATGCAATGCAGCGACGTCTTGAATGAGGTTCCCGCATTGTCCGTACCCGAGCGTCAGGCTGCGAACGCCCTGAGTGACCGCGAGAATCCCTTCAATAACTGCAACCGCATGCGATATGGCGGGATGAACGAGCGTCCCCGTCAAGGGACCGAACGGCTCTCGGTTTATTTTGACCCCTTGCTCCTCGTACAGACCAATCAAGCGGTCCACATACTGCCAGTATTTAATAGTACTTTCTAAAGAAACGTCTTTAGAATACGGTATGTTATAAGAAATTCCGCCCCCTTCATAATCCGTAAAGCCACCGGCGATCGTAATTTCTGCCAGTAAACGGGCATCCGGTGTCCCGTGACGAACTTGAACAGGAACTTGAACACTTTCGACTATTCGCCGACAAGCCGCAACCCCATGGTTGACTGCAGGAAATCCATTCAGCATGGAGCGCCCGATGGCTTGGCTTTCTTCAATACCAGCTTGTGCTTCGGTATACCGGTTTTGACGGGTATAGGAATCAATCGTGGACGGTAGGAAATCTGCGCCGCCTTCATCTTGCAGGAAACGCAACAACTCAATATGTTCATTAAGGAGGGCAACGCCAGCGCGCGGTTGAGCATAAGTTATGCCTTTTGCTTTTCCTTCAGCGAGTTTTTCGGCAAATATTTTACTCTTTGCTAAGGTCTTATGATACGCGACAGCTTCTTCAAAGTTTACATCCTTACCGGTCTCCCATTGTCCCAAGACTTCCTGTCGCTGACGCTGAAACTCATCGGCGTCTATTTTTCTGACAGTTAATTCCATTTATAAACCCTCCTACTATAGTTTGACCACATATTTTTTCATCATCCGAAGCGCAACTTGTGGTGACACTTCTCTAAGCAGTCCCATCGTTGCTAAAATGTATTCTTTATCTATATAAAAATCCGCTTTTTGGGGCTTGAGAATCGTGGGTTCCTCCGGATTAAAGACCGCCCCCCTTAGGATTTCCGAGGCATCAGGGTGATGGAGTAGGACCCCTCCCGTTCCGATTACGATTGGCAGTTGTGTCAAATCCTTGCCGTGCTGTACATAGGTTGCTCCAAAGGGGGTATAAACCACTTCAATCGTTCCCACATGGCGATCAACCGCTAAACTCACGGCCATTCGACCCATAGCCACATCGAACTTAGCTTCCTCCTCCGTTTGAGGGATTCGCCAGGGGTCTTCTTTACATAAGCCCAGTTGGCAAGCAACTTGATCCCCTGTCCAGCCAAGATAGTCAAATAGGCGCCTTCCTGCCGTTTCCACTAACGCCTCTGAACTATAACGCATCCCTAGGTCGCCCTCTACTGTCCGTTTGGCAAAAGGTTCCGGTAAACCTTTAAGCATAATGCTGGGTTTGCTTGGGTCACCCTTGGCAATCGAATGCACATCCGTTGTGGCCCCCCCGACATCCACGATCATCAGCTCACCCATTCCCTGTTCGGAACCGTGTCCCGTCGCCAAAAGTTCTGCCGCAGAAAGCACAGCTGCCGGCGTTGGCATCATAATTCTCTCCAGAAATTCCTCCGCTTTATCTAAGCCTTTGGCCTTTATGATGTGAGTGAAGAAAACATCCCTAATCGCCAAACGAGCGGATTCTACCGACAAGACGCCGAGTTCTGGCATCACATTGTCAGAAACAACCACGGGGTCATGTCGTTTTCTCAAAATGTCCGCTGCCTGCGCAGAGACCACTTTATTTCCAGCAATCACGACAGGAAGACTGGAGGGGAGCCCACAAAGCATTTCTGCATTTTTTAATAGTACTTCCTTATTCCCGCCGTCCGTGCCTCCAGCTAATAAGAGGATATCCGGTTGCGCAGAGATAATTTTATCGAGATCCTGTGTGGTCAGCTCATAGCTAAAGACTTGAAGCACCCGAGCGCCCGCTCCCAGCGCTGCCCGTCTTGCTGCTTCCCCAGTGAGCTCTTTCACGAGACCGCTGGCGATCATCTTTAACCCACCGGCTGCGCTACTACAGGCGAGTTTACGGACAAAATTCCAGCCTTCCACAGGTTCAGGAATTTGAGTTAACGCCGCTTTCAATCCATCCATGATATTGGTTTCAATGGTCGTACCTGCTCGGGCCGTCCCGATGATCTCCTCTCTATCGAGGTCTACAATCGTCACTTTGGTGTACGTGCTGCCAAAATCAATGAGAAGGACTGCTTGCAAGGTCCATTCCCCCTTTAATCTTCCGTCATACCTAAATCCTTACGCATATCTGCAATCGCTGTCTCTGGCATAGTTCCAGGTGGATAAACTCGATCAAAACCCATGGCCAAGAATCGCTCTTTGACAGACTCAAAGTCCTGTTTCCCACAAACCAAGTTACCTCCGGCATACATACGGATATTGCCAATCCCGGTTTCCTGACACTTCTCACGCAAACCTCGGCAATCCATCTCCCCGTGTCCATACAAAGATGAAACCAAGATCACGTCGGCATTTGTTTCAATAGCCGCATGAATGAATTCCTCCTGAGTTGCGAGCACCCCAATATTAATGACTTTAAAGCCCGCTTGAGTAAATGCATAGTCCAATATCCGGTTTCCCACAGCATGAACATCTGACCCGATAACCCCTAAGACTAAAGTATTTTGTTCCATAATTTAATTCCTCCTGGTTATTTTTCTTTATTCCCCCCGATGTTACCTGTTCCACCAGGTCGATAGTTTCTTGGAGGAGTGTATTTCCGACTTTCTGAAAAAGCCCCGGATCCCCACTCACGTAATAGCGGGTCGCCAATGTTTTTTTCACAGAACCGAAACGGGGGGTGGTACAACAGGTCCATGTAACCCACCTTCAAATTTGCAAAAGTTTCTGATAACAATTTATCATGGACACTACACAATCCGACAACAACCGACAACTCTCTGCCAAATGTATTTTTGTTGGGGTAGGGCCTAAGAGATAGGATTCATAGTATTTCCATGAATCCTATCTCTCATTTACTTAACTTTCGCAGAGCGAAAGTTAGCGTAGAACCCCAGCAATTTAGCATATGTATGAATTTGCTGCCACTGATTGTAAATTTCAATGACTTTTCGAATTGTCCTCCACATTTGTCTAGTTCTCGCTAAAAAGAATACACCTTCCCCTACCCCATGATTTTAGATTCTTATTCAATTGCTCAATCTCTCTGCACGACGTCTGAAATCAGCCTTTTCCCTACGTTCAACTCACCTTCGTCCTTTGTAACAGCATCTTGTCCGGGCTTGTACATCTCAAAGCCAATAACTAATTTGGGACCCATCCCTACCGTTGACATGACAGCGCCGCTATGGAAAGAATGAGTCTTTTCACCTTTGGTATTCTTCAAGCATTCTGGACAACTTTTCTTATTGCTCCCGAAGAATTTTGTTCCATCAATTGCAACCACAGTATATCTATCGATAGTTCCGTTTTCACAAGCCTTATTCTCAAATGCCGTTTTTACTATGTGTTGATTGATTTGTTTTAGACCGGCCCATGACTTTAAGTGTATCTCTGATGGCGTCAATATTTGGCAGCTTTGTTCCTCGAGGAACTAGTTGACTAAACTCATGATTCTTAATCATAAAATTTAGTTTATTAAAGCTTTTTAACCTAAGCAAAAAACCAAAAAGCACAGGTATAATAACTTGACCTGTGCTGTAAGTTGGGTTAATTCTTCCGTCGGATAGTTTATTCAAACCACGCTCAAGGTGGTTATAGTGGCTCGGATGTAAAGACAAAAGAAATCAAAAAGATAATGTGCCAGATATTGCCTATTAGTAGTGTTCCTTTAGCTAGAGCAAAATATTGAGCTTTGTGCTAAGTGTAGGTCTACGCACTCATTTGTAGTAAAGCGGGGTAATACATATATGCTGGTGTCTCGTAATTCAAAGCTGAGTGTAACTTCACAAAATTATATTTGTGTATAAACTCCGCAATTTGTTTCCTAGCATCCTTGATATGTTCATAGTCCTTAAGGTAGACTTCATCATATTTAAGTGTCCTAAACCAGCGCTCTATAGGAATGTTGTCAGCCCATCTACCCTTACCATCCATGCTAATTTTACTCTTGTTCTTGATCACAAAATCAATATATTCATGGCTTGTAAATTAACTGCCCTGATCGGAATTTAATATCTCTGGTGTAGCAACGGCATAGGCCATCTTTAAGGCCTGGATAACCATTCGTGTTGATAGCGTGTCATCCAGCTCCCAGCCAACGATGCACTTGCTGTACCAATCAATGATAGCGGTTAAGTAAATGAATCCACGTCTTAGCTTGATGTAGGTGACATCGATCGACCAGGCCTGATTTGCTCGACTGATGACAGCATTACGTAGCAGATAAGGGTAGATTCTATGCCCCTTAGCGGGCTTGGATAGGTTGGGTTTCGGATAAATTGCCTCAATGCCCATCTCTTGCATATACTTCCTTGTTTTGAGCCTACCAATCTTAATGCCTTGTTTTTGCAATGTTTTGGATAGTTGCCTTGAGCCCCAAGATGGGCTATCCGTATGGATTGCATCAATCTTATGCTTGACCATTATTTCAAAGTCAGAAGGCTCTTTTGGTGCGTAATACACGCTTGTTCGGTTGACGTCTAAAAGCCCTGCAACGGTGGACAATTGTATCAATACCAAGATTTCCACAGTGGTTAATCCAAACGGAATTACAGGCGAGAGCATCATAAACTACAACATCCATCAATTTTCTATATGACTTCACAACTCTTGAAATCAGCCTTTTCCCTACGCTCAACTCCCCTTCATCCTTTGCAACAGCATCTTGCCCGGGCTTGTACATCTCAAAACCAATAACCAATTTGGGACCCATCCCTACAGTTGACATGACAGCACCACTATGGAAACAATGAGTCGTTTTACCGTTGGTATTTTTCAAGCATTCTGAACAGCTTTTCCTATTGCTCCCGAAGAATTTTGTTCCATCTATAGCGGCCACCATATATCCGTCAATGGATCCGTTTTCAAAAGTCTTATTCTCAACTGCCGTTTTTACTATCTTTTGATTGATTTGTTTTAGTCCGTCGATATCCATGACTTTGAGTGTATCTCTGATTGCATCAATCTGCGGCAGCTTTGTTCCTCGGGGAAATAGTTGACTAAACTCATGATTCTTGATCATCAAACTTAGTTCATTAAAGCTTTTTATCCGAAGCAAAAAACTGAAAAGCACAGGCATTATAACTTGACCTGTGCTGTAAGTTGGATTAACTCTTCCGTCAGTCAGTTTATTCAAACCACGTTCAAGGCGGTAGACATTCTTCATATATCTCACTAATTTTACAAAGTAATTTTTTCGCATTTCATCCTCTCTCTCACTCTGATTTTAGCAGAATGAAAGGTCTGATCAAAAGCTTTTAAAAACTCCGAATTTGATACACTTTTGAAATCGGTAAAAATATCAGTGAAATCAATGGGTTGACTGGGGTAGAGGCTAAAGTGCTGTGTCCAAGACCGTTACATCCCAATTTTCAATTCTCGTATCACACACTTCAACAACAATTTAGCCTCTGTATGAAATTTAAAGTCACTTATTGTTTGCTTCAATTATTTTGTAAATTATCCTCCCATTTGCCT
>NZ_SPQR01000024.1 GCF_004766055.1 Desulfosporosinus sp. Sb-LF
TTCAGGGCCAAGAATACTTGGGGCGCAGGCCCCTGGGAACGTAGGTCATCGCCAGGTAAACCAGCAAAAGGACTATCTCTAACGAGGTAGTCTTTTTGTGTTAGAACGAACAATTTTTAAGCATTTAAACGTCTATGGGGTCGGGGTTCCACCCCTTCGGGTCCACACTGCCGGAGAGTGCGTCATAAGTCGCCGTGTGGCGAAAGGCTCGTCCGCCTTTCGTCACACGGCTGGAGTTTTCGTTATGGGTTGCCGTGTGGCGAAAGGCTCATTCGCCTTTCGTTTCAGGGCCAAGAATACTTGGGGCGCAGGCCCCTGGGAACCGACCCATTAAAATGCTTTGAAGTTCGGCTTACCATCTTGGTCAGATATAATAATTTTGCCATCAAGGATCATACCCTTAGGAATCTAATTTGTTATAACTTGGAGAAAGCGTTCTGTAACTTCATTTTCATGCCTAAATAATGAACTCGTCGCCCTATACCGAATCACAAGGCCACTTGGTTGGGCCCTCTCTGATATGTAAATCATTCCTCATGTTCTATAGTTTCCTGATATAATATCTTAGAACTTATATAAAAAGGGATCTCGTTTGTAACGGGAATTTGAAATGCTACTTATAACTATGATCTCTACAAACGATATACCATTTGGATACATAAAAACCTTTGGGGATAGAGTCATCGTTACAGAGGATGGAAATGTTAGGAGCGGACAATAAAAATGATCGAGTGTAGTATTAACAATTTAACGAAATATTTTGGTGCCAATAAACTATTTCATAACATATCCTTTGATTTAAAAACTGGAGAGAGAATAGGTTTGATTGGACAAAATGGATGTGGAAAAACAACTATTTTAAAAATAATTATGGGTTTAGAGGATTACCAAGAAGGTGAAATAGCCATTCGTAAAGATGCAAGAGTTGGCTATCTCAATCAAATGCCTGTTTTTGAGGCTAATGCAACCACTCTGGAGGTTATTGAACTTGCTTTTGAACCTGTTTTCAAGCTCAAGCAAGAGATAAAGGCCCTAGAAGATAGGCTCATACATCTTCAAGGAGAAGTTTTAGAAAGGGCTATTCAAAGCTATGGGCTTTTTACAGAACAATTTGAAACCCTTGGTGGGTATGACATTGAAACGAAAATCAGCAAAATAACAGAAGGTCTTCAAATTACGGACCTTTTAAAAGGAATGCGTTTTGAGCAACTGAGTGGTGGAGAAAAAACAAGAGTTATTCTAGCTAAAATTCTTCTAGAACAACCGGATATTTTATTATTAGATGAACCCTCTAATCATTTGGATCTAGAAGCTATTGAATGGTTAGAAGATTTTTTGAAGGAATACAAAGGTTCTGTTCTTGTTGTATCTCACGACAGATATTTTTTAGACAGCGTTGTCAATAAAATTGTGGAGCTGGAATTTAACCGCGCCGTGCCCTACCCCGGCAATTATAGCTATTATGTCGTAGAAAAGGAACGTCGCTTTTTAGTAGATTATAAGATGTATCAAAATCAACAGAAAAAGATCGATAATATGGAACGACAAATTGAACGCTATCGTATTTGGGGTGTCATGAGAGATAGTGATAAAATGTTTAAGCGGGCTAAAGAGCTAGAAAAACGATTAGAAAAAATCGAAACCTTGGATCGACCTATTTTGGAAAAGCGAAAGGTTCGAATGGATGCTCAAGCAATCAGTAGAACAGGAAAAATGGTTCTTGAAACAGAGGGTCTTGCTAAGCATTTCGGTGATAAACTATTGTTGCAAGACGTTAAATTTGATATTTTTTATCGGGATAGTGCGTGTATAGTAGGTAGTAATGGCAGTGGTAAAACAACATTGCTAAAAATGATCCTTAGGGAATTAGAACCGGATTCTGGTTCGATTAAAATAGGCTCACGTGTGAAAATTGGTTATCTACCTCAGACAGTGAGCTATGAAGATGAAGAACAGACGGTTTTAGAGTATTTTACAAAGTTATATGATTTGACGTTAGGAGAAGCAAGATCTCAATTAGCAAAAGCCTTGTTCATGAAAGAAGATGTTAATAAGAAAATCAAGTCTTTGTCAGGTGGAGAAAAAAGCAGGTTGAAGCTTTGCTCATTGACGTTTGATAAAGTAAATTTTATGATCTTGGATGAGCCAACCAATCATTTAGACATTGATTCAAGGGAAGTATTAGAAGAAACCTTGATTCAATTTGATGGGACACTGCTCTTCGTTTCTCATGATCGCTATTTTATTAATAAAGTTGCGGATAAGATGATAGCGATTGAGAATAAAGCTATCAACGTTTATCTGGGTGATTACAGCTATTATCTAGAAGAAAATAAAAAGGGAATAGTAAGAATGAGTGTAGTAACACCCAGTATTGCGCCAAAAGAGATTAAAAAAAAGGTTACCTACCAGAAACCAAAGAGGAGTAATCTTGCAAAAAAACTAGAACTTCTTGAAGAAAAAATTGAACAGTATGAACGTAAAATTAAACTGATTGATGGAGAAATGGTTGACTATAGCTTGGATGCCAATCGCTTAAATGAACTATTTCAAGAAAAGGAAGTTCTAGATAAAGAACTTGAAAAATGCTTAGAGCAATGGGAAGCATTACAAGAATAGTGAATGGAGGGCAATGGCACACGTCCTAAGCGAGAATGAAAAGAATTTTTGGGTATAATGAAGGTGCTTGTTCATGCAATCGAAGTAAGCTTGGTAAACAAGCATAAGGGGTACAATCATGAAAAGGTTTATTGTTGCCATTATTGCCTTTATCGTAGGGTTAATCCCAGGTTTCTTTATCGTATTTAATTCTGTTTTCTCAGATCGTAGTGGTTCTCTTAACGAACGACTTTTTACGTTCCTGCTCGTGATCATGGTCTATTTTATATTAGGTTTTATCTTTGGGTTCATCGAAAAAAGTAGACCATGGCTGCATTGAGTTAGTCTCAGTGCACCTGCAGTTATTATCTTAGTACTATATTCCTTTAAGGAGCCAACACTTATAGGGCTAAATATCTTATACGCTTGTCTAACTGTAGGATCTTCTTAGTTGGGGTCCTTCGTGAGGGAACGTTTAAGAAGATGATAGGACTAGCAAATTCAGACGCCCTATGGTTGAATTTTTTCAGCTTCATAAATGATAACTGTGAGTAAAGGATTTGAAAAATATGAAGGAAGTAACAGCAGCAATCATCTTAAAGGATAATAAAATACTCATTGCCCAACGGGCACCTGGTGAAAATTTAGCAGGTAAGTGGGAGTTTCCCGGTGGAAAAATTGAACCAAAAGAGACGCTACAAGAATGCTTGAAGCGTGAAATCAGGGAAGAACTTGATGTTGACATAGAAGTCTTAGATTTTTTTGGTGAAAGCATTTATCCATATCATAGCGGAACCATTAAACTGATGGCTTTTTGGTGCCAGTGGATTTCAGGTGATTTCACAATGAAGGTGCACAGCCAAATAGTGTGGGCTAGTCACCATGAGTTGGACTCGTATGACTTTGCCCCTGCAGATATTCCACTCGTAGAAAAGTTGAAGGCAGTTGTTGGTAGGAAACTGGGAGCTTATAGCGAATACTAAAGAACGGGATAACTAAACCTTGTGTAAAACTATGTAAGATTGGAGAAAAGAAATGAAAATATTGGTTATTGGTTTAGGGGCATTAGGAAGCGTGTATTCTTGCCTTCTAAGTTTAGCTGGTCACGAGGTGACGGGGCTAAGTAGACCGGCAAGCCTTGATAAGATCAAGTCGAATGGGGTAAAAGTTACCGGAATATGGGGAGAGCACACGACCATGCTCTTTAACGTCGTCTCCGATGTCTCAAAACTTACACGTCAGAAATTTGATATGGTAATTGTCACTGTAAAATCATTCCTCACGGAAGAGATTGCTCAACAAATTGCACCACTAGTAGGAGATAACACCTATGTCTTTCTGCTACAAAACGGGTATGGGAATTTTGAGGCCGCTGCCAAATCGATTCCTGGGGACAAGATTGTTTTAGGTCGAGTCATTTTCGGAGCGGAGACCTTAGCGCCAGGAGAGTCAAAGGTCACGGTCATTGCTGATGATGTGATGATCGGATCCCCCGAAAATCTCATCAATCAGGAATTACTCGAGGAGTTTGCCGGGATTTTTCGCAAAGCACTTATTCCCACAAAAGCATCGTTAGAAATCATGAACTATATTTGGGGAAAAATCATCTATAATTCGGCCCTCAATTCCTTAGGAGCCATCTTCGAGGTGAGTTATGGGAAGTTAGCAGAAGAGCCTGTTACACGAGAACTCATGAATATGATGATTCGGGAGATCTTTGAATTGCTCAAAGTAAGGAACATACCTACTTTTTGGCCTGATGCTCAGAGTTACTTGACAAATTTTTATGATCACTTGGTTCCCACCACTTCCGCTCATCATTCATCCATGCTTCAGGATATTCAAAGTGGTCGTCGCACGGAAATAAATGCTTTAAACGGAGCAGTCGTTGAGCTGGCCCATAAATCAGGTACACTTGTTCCTGTCAATGAAGTTATTGTGGCAATGGTTAAAGCTAAAGAAAATTTTAACATTCGCCACGGATAAATAGTTTGACCTATGAGAAAGGATGGATGTAAATAATAACTCGAATATTGAAGGTTTTTATATATTTAATGTCGAATAAAAGTACATGGTATTGCATATCTATAGAATCATTAAGGTCAGCTTGAAGAATTGTGTGGGGGTATTGAAGTGACAAAATTCGAGGCTTACCGGCTTATAGTTTCAGACGTTCAGCAGTTTTTCAATGATGACGTTGCTATTACACTTTTCGATACGGAGAAGATTGTTGCTTATTACCCGGGAAAAATGATCAATACTAAGGCCAAGATTGGGAACCCACCTACTCCGGGCTCAAATGTTTTGGAAGCTCTCACGAGCGGAAAGCGCATTGTAAGGCGTGTTTCAAAAGAACTTTTTGGTGTTCCCTTTGTCGGTGTTGCCCTACCAATCTTTGAAGAGTCGAAAATTGTCGGTTGCCTTGCTATTGCTTGTTCCGTTGAGCTTTATGATAATCTTTTCGCAACGGGTAAGGAAATTCTCGGGGCTGTGGTAACGATTTCTTCCTATGCTCACAACTTGTCAGGTGCTACTGAAGAACTAGCGGCAACGATTCGGAGTATGGACGATGAGACTGAACATGTAAGCACAGAGATGCGTAGAACCAACGAATTGACACAGCAAATCAAGAAGATTTCTAAACAGAGTAATATCTTAGGGCTCAATGCCGCTATTGAAGCTTCCCGGGCGGGTGAACATGGACGGGGGTTTGCCATTGTATCGGAAGAAGTCAGGAGGCTTGCTTCGAATACTGATGCTTCCACTAAAGCAATCGACAGTAATGTTCAAGAGGTTCAATCCTCCGTGGGACTTTTAATTGGGGCCATTAAGCAACTGACAGCAGTAACTGAAAATCATGCTAATGATGTTTCGGAAATTGCCCATAGTCTATCAAGAATTGAGAGTATGGCCAAGAAACTTGTGGAAATGGGACAAAGCTAAATAGAATTCACTTGTAGTATTAGAGAGCCCTTTCTGGCACAACCAGATAAGGACTCTCTTTTGTATTTAAGGTTAAGTGCGCTTTTCAACATTTGTCACCATCACATGATAAGTATCGGAACAGGCCATAGGGGTCCTGTAGATCAGAAATAGCTTAGATTATATTATTAAAAATAATTATCATAGTAAATTTTTATATACTTAATAAGCGTTACTAATAGATGTTCGCTGAAAAGAAAATACAAAGTTCGCCAAAATACTACAGAATAGTCTAAAATCTATCATTCTTATCATAAGAAAAACTAATAATACCATGATTAGGAACTATAGACAGAGGTTTATCTTCATGCTAATCTTCAATTAACAGGGTATTGTCATTGGTATCTTGCAAGTTGACAACCTAAAGCGAAGAGGAGGAAGAAGAATATGTTGGAATTCGTAGACACACCAAAGGTGGGGAGACAACGTCGGTATTGCTCTCAGATTGAATATAGCCTGCTCGTCCTCCTAATTCCGATGATGCTCTTCTTATTAGGAGCTGGCGCTTTAGCGACTAAGGCTCATACTAATTCACCACAATATCAAATGCTGCAAACTTCGACTATAATTCAGCAAGAGACTTATGTAATTGGGGAGACTTTCAAGATGGGGAATCTCCAATATAGAATAAACAGCGTAAGAACTTCGGACGGCGAAGGAAATGTAGTTACGCCACCACGTGAGGGTAGTACTTTCCTTCTGGTAGATCTCACTATAGAAAATCAGGGAAGTACCGATGCCGAAGTTAGGAGTATGATAGGGTTTAAGCTAAAAGATAAAGATGGGAAAAAGCAAAACTTTAATAGGGAAGTCACTCTAGCAGTTAAGGATGCGATAGACGGTACAATTAAAGCTGGAGGAACGATGACAGGTGAATTAGGGTATGAGGTGGTAAAGGGAGCTCAGACATTTGAGTTAGCGATTATCTCTGACCCTTTAAGTTCCAAAACTAAAATTGCAAACGTTAAAATCCCCATGCAATAACCTACATTATTTACCAAGTTCTTTCCAATGCTCATATGCCTCACTTAATTCAGTTAGTACTACTGATTTATCTTTAGCTTGAATAGCACCCCTAACCCTTGCAATATTTATTGTAAAAGCATTAATTTCATCACGTTCTGAACTAAATTGCACTCTGTTGACTATTTTATTCCATACTCTATTTAAATGATCTGCATTTTGGTTAGCTGCATCCCAATTTTCCTGATTGGCATCCTTCATAAGGGTTTCAATGGATTGTGGAATATTGTCATCACCCCCTAAAGATTGTTTGAATACATTACCACTTAGCATGACCAAAACAAAGAAAACGAGTGTAACTATTGGAATAGCTATTACCAAGAACTTCCTCATAAAATCATCTCCTTAGTAGGGTCCTTTATAATCCCCAATATCAGTAATCTTCGTTAAATGATCTTCGTACCTATCAACATACAAGCTCCCCGCCGGATTAAGCGTAACCAAAAAAACCTCAGATATTTTCTTGATTCCCTGCTTCTTGAGCTCCTTTAGTAGCCAAGCCTTATCTTTATTAAGCTGTCTTAGATTTTCTTCGATAATAATTCCATCGTAAACTAATTCTGTACTTATTCCAGAAGGAGAAACAGCAATTTTCATCTCCTTGGGAGTTAAAGGTAGGTGTTCTGGCTTTAATAATACTGATAGCTGACCATTAGGTTCTATTAGTGCAAAATCTACTTGGGTTAAGTCAAATACTCCTTTGTTCCGGAGAAGCTCTAAAACCTCCGAGATCTGATATTTCTGCTTTTTCAATGCTTTTTCCATAATCTTGCCGTTCATTATGACAATCGTTGGTTCCCCTTCTAAATACTTTGCTGCATATCTCCATTTTAATGATATTGAGTTCATTATGTATCCCAATAAACACCAAGTTAAAAGGCCTACCCAATGTGGCCACGCCCGACTGGATAAATCTGTTGTTAAGGAAGCTGCAATGGAACCAATTGTAATCCCCAGTACATAATCAAAAAAGTTAAGTTGGCTTATTTGTTCTTTTCCAATGATTCTTGCAAAAATGAGAAGAGAAAAAAAACCTATTACAGCTCTAACAATTACCACTAGGCCCTCATCCATAAAGCAACACCTTCCATAATTCCCAATATTACTGGGATATTATTTGATATTATGAGTTCTTTATACTGCCTGCATTGACTTAATTAACTCTTCAGATCTTTTATGTTTGCAACAAACGCGCTTGTAAGTCAGTTTTCGATACATTGTGAGATAAGGAGTAGGCAGTTGTCATTTATGTTTCATGGGGAGGATTAGATTGATGGATATTGAAAAGCCTGTAAAAAGCAATAAAGCTAGGTTAACCAAACCAAACCAAGCACACGTATCTGATTTGCGAAATCCGGGAAACCTATGTCATACTCACATATCCTAAGGAAAGGAGATTACAATCAATGAGTAATAAGAAAACTGATAAATCGAGAACCCATGCAGCTACAATGGATGACAAGCGTCCGAATTCAGATAACGATAAGAAAAAGGTTCCAACGAGCGCTACAAATAATCCTATGCGCGCGGATTAACGCCATTTAATCATTGCAGTTTCATCTGTAATACCCCGGAAACATGAAAGGAGCCCTCGGCATTGCCGGGGGCTTTAGTGTCATTTCGTCATTCCAAAATAATTGCTGCAACTGGGCAACTTTTGGCCGCTTCTTTAGCCGATTCTTCGGCATCTTGTGGAACAGGATTTTTATAGGCTTCGGCAATCTCGTAGCTATTCATCCTGAAAACTTGTGGACAAATCGCTTCACAAGCACCGCATCCGATACAATCTGAATTTACGGTAGCAAACATTAATTTTGCGCTCCTTTCTTGCACATAGCGGTAACGATTTGGCGGCCAGACACTTCGTTTAACTTCACCTCTTGGAAACCTGCGCTGAACAGCCAATCCGTATACTGGTCCAGGGTCCAAGTGCCGCCATTGGCAGTATTGACCAACATATTTACACCAAAAACAGCTGCAAAGGGATTAGTTCCGCGCACCATATCGACAATGGCGATGCGCCCGCCGGGAACTAGTACCTGACTGACCTTTCTGAACAATTCTCGGTTTTCGGTCTCACTGAAAATATGACAGATATTACCTAGATAAGCCAGATCAAAGGGTCCAGGGGGTAATCCCAAGTTGAAGTCCCCTGGGAACATGGTGATACCAGCTTTTTCTGCTTTCTCCTGCATTAATTGTACTACTGGAGGCAGATCCAAAACTGTCACTTTGGCCCCTCGGGCAGTAAAGGCACTGCCATAAATTAGAGGCCCGCCCCCGATATCCAGCACCTGCACCCCATTGATTGTGTCTGTTAGAAGAAAATCTGCAATGGCTGGAGCACTCTTTTGCGCGCCATGACGCATGCCTTCCATAAAATAGCGGGTGTTTTCCGGGTCCTGGTCTGAGGACGCTGGTTGGCCACTGGAAAGAACTTCAGGCAATTGGACCCAGGATCGGATCATATTATAGCGGTGCATAAAGGCAAAGCCCACATAATTTGGCGATGCTGGGTCATAGATCATTTTTTGTGCCTCTTCTGACAGGGTTATTGTTTCTCCCTGCCTGCTTACATAACCAAGATCGGCCAAAGCTTCCACCACCACCCTAACGGCTCGGGGATTTAATGATAATTCTTCCGTCAGGCCAGCGTAAGTAGTGTTTCTGCGCAAAGCCTCGACCATTCCGGTTTTCACTGCAGCACCTAAGATTAAGAGTTCCTGGGGTAAGGCCAAAATTTTATCATCCGGCATTGGTTCCACCTCTTTCCACTTTATAATAGTTTACCAAGTTCCTTAGTTTTTTCCTATGACCCGACCTAATATTAAATCATCGTTCCTCCTTGTAAGCCTCCTTTTGTTTGGGTATATAATATGTATAGCCTAGATTGGCAAATGTAGTGGTGAAAGAGAGAAAATATACATGTTTGAGACAATAAAAAACTATAGTCCCTATAATGATCAAGAAATAAAGGATAAAGAAGTCATTATCTATTGTACAGAGGTATTCGAGGACGTTTTAACTAGGAATAATCAGGTTGCCCATTTTACAAGCTCGGCATTTGTAGTAAATAGAACATATGATAAGGTGCTCATGATACATCATAATATCTATAATTCTTGGTCTTGGATAGGAGGCCATGCCGATGGAGAAGAAGACTTATTGGCGGTTGCCATGAAAGAATTAGAGGAGGAAACTGGGGTGAAAAATTGTCACCCTGTCACTCCAACTATTTTCTCTTTGGACGTACTGACTGTGTTAGGGCATAAAAAACGAGGAAACTACGTATCCCCACATTTGCATTTATCCGTCGCTTATTTAATTGAGGCTGATGAAAACGATTTACTAATGGTTAAAGAAGATGAAAATAGTGGAGTCCAATGGATTCCTATTGATGAGATCAATGTCTATAGTACTGAACCTCATATGCATAAGGTCTATGAGAAGTTAATATCTCGACTTCAACTCATCAACAAAGGTGCTTTATAAGATTGTTATTCCTCAGCTAATTCACTAAGAACCCTTCAAAATGGGGTAGATATGGGCAGAATTAGATAAAAAGAAAGTAAGGGAAAAATCTTGGAGATCAAAAATAAGTCGATGAACCGTAAAGGCATCAATTATGATATTGGGACGTTTACTCGTGGCAAAGAATCGTCGTCCCGTGATATATTCGATCCTGTTATTGTGCAAAGAGAAATGGAAATCATCAAAAATGATTTGCACTGTAATGCCGTAAGGATATCTGGACAGGATATCGCAAGACTTACTACGGCTGCAGAATATGCATTGCAACAGGGGTTAGAGGTCTGGTTTTCTCCAGCCTTTGTTGATGCCAACGAGCAAGAAACTCTGACTTACTTTGCCGAATGTGCTAAAGCGGCAGAAAGATTACGGTCGCAGTCGCCACGTATTATTTTTGTTGCCGGATGTGAGTTTACGTTTTTTATGAAAGGTCTTGTAGAAGGAAACACTGCATTTGACCGTATCGGTACGTTTATGAAGCCTTGGCGCTTGCTCAAAAGCACGATTCTAAAAGGCCCTTTCAATAAACGCTTGAATGAATTTTTGGCTAAAGCGACGACCGTTGTAAGAGAGAATTTTCACGGTCAATTGACTTACGCATCTGGTCCTTGGGAAAATGTAGACTGGTCTTTATTCGATATCGTTGGAATTGATTATTATTGTGAATCCCACAACAAGAAGTCTTACCAGGAAAAGTTGAGAGCATATTTTAAGTATAGTAAACCCGTGGTCATTTTAGAGTTTGGCTGCTGCACCTATCAAGGGGCTGAGGATAGGGGTGGGTACGGGTGGGCAATTGTCGATCGGAGCAAAACGCCCTGTCAGCTTAAAGGAGAGTATATACGCGATGAAAGCGTGCAAGCGAATTATCTCTTAGAGCTGCTCGATATTTTTAAGGCGGAAAACGTTGAAGGGGCTTTTGTGTTTACGTTTGTTAGTCCAACTTATCCCTATCACGAAAATTGTCTCTACGACCTAGATATGGCGAGTTATAGTGTTGTTAAAACGTACCCAGATCAAAAGGAAAAGGGAGCAACCTATAAATGGATGTCATGGGAGCCGAAAAAAGCGTTTACGACTTTAGCCGAGTATTACTCCCGTCATTAAGTGGTTAATTTTCTAATGCAGCACAATGCCCTCAACATTTCCTTGTGGGAAAGTTGAGGGCATTGTTGTGTTTCAATAGTTTCTCGTAAAGGGTCTGCTAATTCGAGCTTTAGGCTTGCCGAGTATTTCTGCCCAGATGACTGCTTCAATGAGATCTTTTTCTGCAAGGTCTGGGAAAGAATTACGTTCTTTCAGTTGAATTGTTTCAATTTCGGGCGAATTTATGGGCTTGAATGTTCCTTCCGATCCAGCAGTTCCCTCAACCCCGTTTGTTCCTTCGACTCCGTCTGTTCCTTCGACCCCGTTTGTCCCTCCAATCCCCGCTGTACCTTCGCTTTCGGTTGCATTGTCCATCCAAGGAGCTTCTTCAACTTGAACGTTGTTTCTAACTTCAACGATTTCTGAGGTAGGGACCGGGCTGCCATAAGAAAGTAATTTTTGTAAAGAAGCTTCAAGATTGTTCCCCCAGGGGGAAGAAGGAGAATACCTGCTTCTAGGACGTTGATTTGTTTTTGTGGCCCCTTTGTTTAATTTGGAGACTAAGGCAAAGATCATGATGATAATAGGAAGGAATGATAGTATATCCATAGTAATCCCCCCCTACTTTTTAGGGGTAGTGAGGTCCCCAGAATCCGCCTTACCGGTGCGGGCGATGTTCTCTCTCATGGTCGTATCGGCCATAATGTTTTGCATGTTGTAATAGTCCATCACGCCCATTTTTCCTTCTCGTAATGCAGCGGCTAAGGCTCGGGGTACTTCGGCTTCTGCTTCAACGACTTTCGCTCTCATCTCTTGAACCGATGCTTTCATTTCTTGTTCCCTAGCAACAGCCATCGCCCGTCGCTCCTCGGCTTTAGCCTGGGCAATTCGTTTATCGGCTTCCGCTTGGTCGGTCTGTAATTGTGCACCAATATTTTTACCGACGTCCACATCCGCAATATCTATGGACAGAATTTCAAACGCTGTCCCGGAATCAAGGCCTTTGGCTAATACCGTGCGAGATACCAAATCAGGATTTTCTAACACAGCCTTATGTGAGTCCGAAGAACCAATACTGGTTACAATTCCTTCCCCGACTCGGGCGATAACGGTTTCTTCTCCTGCGCCCCCGACGAGACGGTCAATGTTAGCGCGCACGGTAACACGCGCTTTAACCCGTAGTTCGATACCATTTTGGGCGACTGCAGATACGATAGGTGTTTCAATGACTTTAGGGTTAACGGACATTTGCACGGCCTGCAATACGTCACGTCCTGCAAGATCGATGGCAGCTGCTCTCTCAAATTGGAGGGGAATAGCGGCACGTTCAGCGGCAATTAAAGCGTTAACAACTCGGTCGACATTCCCGCCGGCAAGGTAATGGGCTTCCAATTGGGCAGTGGTAATATCTAGACCCGCTTTATGAGCTTTGATGAGCTGGTTTACAATTTTAGAGGGAGTGACGCGACGTAGCCTCATTCCAATGAGAGAAAAGATCCCAACATTGACTCCTGCAGCTAAAGCAGAAATCCAAAGACCAACGGGAATGAACGTTAGTAGGATTCCCACGACCATAATCGCAAGGATTAAAAGGATAAGAGACAATAGTGAAGCAGCGCTTAACATTCTTTAAAACCTCCCTTGATATCTAATGCTTTATCTTCAATTTGGCGGACAATAACACGCGTACCTTCTACAGCAATGACCATTATATTTGACCCGTTGGCTATAAACCCTCCTTCGGTGACCACATCAAGTCGTTCGCCACTAAAATCAGCCGTTCCCGCTGGGCGTAATTGACTGAGGGCGATCCCTTGCATGCCTAGGAAGTTTTCGTAACTTGGTTTCGGTGCTACGTAGCCATCTTTCTTGTTTTGACGAGTTTTCAAGGCGAACCTTTCCCAAAAACGACGAGTTTGGGGAAAACGAAAACTAAGAGCGATCAAAAGCGCTAGTGTAAATAGTAACAAACTCACGTAAAGTACGCCTTGGAGTAAAGAATCAACCGTCAGCATAATCCCTGCAATTAGGGCAATTATGCCAAACAATCCGAGAATTCCTCCAGGAACAAAAATCTCTAGAAATAAGAGCACAATTCCTAGCACAAATAGAGCTACAACAAATCCAGTCCCCACGTTTCCCCCTCCTTGCTAAGAACCTTTACTTGAATTAAGTTCATGTTCAGGTTCTTTTGGCAATATCTTTAACCAGTGTTCAGCAATTTGTTTATATAGATTTCCTCTTGCTAACAAATTAAGGATAACTAAGGTTACAGCAACCTTTTCTTTATCTTCCTCATTCATGTCCTCCTCAGTCAGAGAATCGTTAACTTCATTCGCTAACTGTTCTACAGATTTTTGCCAGTCGAGCTGTGTTCGATCGAAGATTTCACAGTAGTATTTATAGAGCTTCGACGGATTGATACGGTCATCGGAGTTGTCAGCTAGCGTTTGGTTGACAAACCCAAGCAAACGGGAGGCTTCTTCCAAGGACAAGATATTGCGTAAGTCGTTGATGAGTAAGATATTGGCAACTTGTTCACGGTTGTACTTCTTTTTTTGCGGACTAGGGAGATACTTACGTCGAACCCAGTTTTGAATATGCGTGTTATTAATATCATTTTGACTGACTCTCTGAGCGACTTCAACGACTTGAGAAAGCATCATAGAGTCGAGTTCCAAATAAGGTAAAGCCTTCGCTTTGGGTTCGAGTGTATTGACAATATCCATGATATCGGTTAGATAAGACGTTTTCATATCATCACCTCCTTTGTGATCAACTTCTTGGGAAGTTCGGTTTAAGTAATTTAATGATCTCCATGCCACTATTATATGATCAATATGATCGTGTGTAAATATCATTACAACGTTATTTTCGAAATAAGGTTAAATTTATTTAAGCATTCAACTAATCACTTCGAATATCAGAGAAACCCATATTGACGTCATTATTCAGAAGGGCTATAATTTGGCATATGATTTAGTAAATTACTAAAATAGTAAATGTATTGGAGGTAATGTTTAAAATGAAAATACCAACTACTCTAAAGCACAAGCCAGTTATTGTATCTGAAAACTATGAGAATGTAGACGGCAGATATGCTAAAAATTCAGATGCAAAGGGCCTTTCATTAGGTTTGGCCCAGTGGAATGATCGAGGCAAGGTAGAAATTTCTGCCAAAGTATGGCGATATACTGGAGAAAAGTGGTCTAGACAGTCTGAAGAATTACCATTCCACCGCGTGCTTGACCTTGCAATTCTAGTTTGTAGAGCAAAACTCCATTTCCAAGAAGCTTATCGGTATGAGAAATTATATAATCCCGAGAATCCTATTATAGACAGAGTTGGTTTACAGGGTGACGCTATGACAGTGTCTGTATGTACTGATAATCAGAAGATCGATGAGGACATTAAATTATTCAGCCAGGCTCTCAGTAACGATGATGAACTGCTTGGGGAGCGTTTGCGCACTTTATCAAGGATTCTAAAGGAAATGGGGTACTAATCGATGGATAGGAAAAAGGAACTGAAGGAACAATACCGGCAAATGAAACCTGATATGGGGATATTTATTATTCGGTCTACTTTAAGTAATAAGTGTTTTATTAAAAAAACTCCAAATTTGAAAGGCGCTATGAATAGCACATTGTTTCAATTAGAAGGGGGGGGTCACCCTAATCGAGAGTTACAAAAAGAATGGAAGGATTGTGGTGAAGAGAAGTTTATTATTGAGATACTTGAAAAGCTTGAATACGATAAAGATGAATTAAGAACCGATTACACAGAAGATTTAACGTTATTACAAATGATTTGGGAAGAAAAATTGGCAAAAGAAAACCTTGAGTTCTATTAAGAAATAGAGGATGTCGGTCATGAGAATTTTGTTATTAATGGAAGTTCTAAAGGCAAAATCGGTAATGCGAATGTAATGGTTAACGCCTTTTTAAAGGGTGCACAAGAAGCAGGAGCAGATACTTTTAATAGAAAAGAAATAAAGCACTGCAAATGTTGTCATACTTCTTGGGACAGGGGTCCTGGACGGTGCGTAAGTAAGGATGATATGTTGGAGTCCTGTCGCTTGCGGGGGGCAACTATTATCGTATTCGCATCACCTATATATTTCGAAAATATTTCAGGTATGTTAAAAGTTTTCATGGATCGAATGACGATGCTTGGTAGCCCTCATGCTCAAAAGAATGTAAAAGAAGAGAGACAGCATGTTGAGTCAGCAGGAGTACAAGCTTCTAAGTTAATGTTGATATCTAGCTGCGGTTATCCTGATCGATCAGAGTTTGATGTAACTTCCCTTTGGATTAAGAGGGTTGCCCAAAAGATGCGCATGAAATTGGTCGGGGAGATTTATGCTACTCAAGGGAAATTTCTGACTTCACCAACAGAAGAGCTACGACCCATCATATCGAATTACCTACAACTATTAGAAAAAGCAGGAGCAGAGATAGCTACTGATATGAAGTTTTCGCCAACAACCTATAAGTTGTTACAAGAGCGAAACTTTACCTTGTCACAATAACGCTGATCCTCTGTCACTTCGACGCCTCGGTTTAATAAAGGATACTTGTTTTTCTAGTAAGATAGTAAAAAATCTCAGATGCAATAAAGTACCCTATAGAGGAGACAACCTAAAAGTCTACTCTGTAGGGTATTATTTGTTGGCCACTTTAATGAAATCGGCTTTAGGCTAGAATTAAGCTAATGATGTAACAAGAAAGGTGAATCGTCGATGGATGGAAAGATCTAATATTGCGTTTGTCGTTGAACTGCCAATACTACCACTGCCTACCTGGATCATCCGCCATGCTGTTCACAGTGCCTCGCGGGTAGAGGACCGAGTAATGATCTAGAGTTGGGTCTGCTGTAGTGCTGGTGGCTTGGGGGAAGACCAGCAAAAGCTTAAACTCTTGCCCTGCTGTATATCCGATAATGTCCTCACCGTTTGCACGAGTAGTATAGGCTGGGGATCCGAAAACCTCCTTAACTTGAGAAAGGGACAATTTCTTCAACTCGCTCTCAAAAGAACGGACTTCGAAAATTTGTGCACCTTTGTTATAACCAAAGGCAACATTGTGCTTGGAGTAAGTGTCATACGTTCCGTTGGCAGTAGCGACATAATCGGATCTATCCGGGTTTCCCCACTTTTTCTTAACATCATCAATGACTGTTGTATTAGCTGGGAATTCGCAGTTAATCACCTTTCCTTGCTGAGCTAATTGCATTATATTGGATAAGAGCTTTTTTGCAGGATCTGTAGGCTCCGTAACTGGAGCGGAAGGGGTAGGGGTGTTTGGAGAAGTTGGAGGTGTTGGTTCAGTTTGTGTTTGCGAACTGTTCGATGGTTTTTGAGGTGCAGTGGGATTAGAGCACCCCACGACAAGAGCAAAGGCGAGTCCTACAGTAGCCCATTGTGAGACTGTTTTCATGGTTGTTTTCGATAGAATCATTACAGTCAACCTCCTTTACTTTGGGTCATAACCTATAGCAGCCCAAATGCCAGATTGGGCGTGGCGGACCAAGCGCTTCACATAAACGGTTTTGATTGGGCCTTCCGAGAATTGAATCACAGCTTCAGTTCCGTTGTTGGATGTGATGTCGAGTGAGTTGAAATTGATCGAAGGGTTACCGGTAATTCCACCAGGGGAGATTTGCGTTATAGCAAATGTGAAAGCTACTTGCACAGGGTCGAGCTGCCAGGGGCTACTTCCTGCATCGACTTGTTGTTGGTTTCGTTTGACGATCTCCATGTCAACCTCTACTTTAACGGTAGGTTGGTTTGGCAGTACTTGGCTATCAGGCATCTTTATCGTATTCGCGATTTGTTTGGCCAATTCCTCGGCTCGTTGTCCTTGAACTTTTAATTCTAAGCCGTTTTGCTGCCAGCGGAGAGTATCTGGTAAGACTTCAAGTGGTCCGCCTGCTGCCTGACCCAAAGCAGCAAGTGAAGATGGTGCAAAAGGTTTTAGTGCTTTGGTTTCAATGACTATAGTATCCTCGAAATCAAAAACGATTCTTTGGGTACTCGCGAAAATCTGCTGAGGCTTTTCAGAGAGCTGGAGCGGCGTTAGGCCGCTGACAGCAATCGCTTCGGTCAGACCGCTCATGGATTTGTCAGTAGTTTGATCGACGATTCGATACCCCTCAGGCAGATTGTAGGTAAATACGTTATCCGGTATTTGGGTATTTGTCTCGAGGTTCTTGAAGGTATAGGTTGTTTGAATTGCCTTCTGCATCGCTGTCTGAAGTTGAACAGGCAAATGGGTTTCTGTATCGATCCATAGATAATAGGGTAAACCGCCTGGGGGGTCAATCTCAATACGGATGGTAGTACGACCAGCGATGGAATCTTGCCCGACAATCTTGTGGGGATATTGCTGGGCTATTGTTGCCTCTTTTTGTAAATCAAAATTGTGAGGGTCGAGATATAGGGGCAGTAAAAAGAGTTCTTTGTTTTTCGGATTAACTCTCCATCGGCGTTCACCGTTATTAACGGAGATAATACTATCTTCGGTTCGGGTCGCATAATTATTTCCTTTAAACCAGACGTCGGTTTGTTGAAAAATCTGACGTTCACCTGCTTCGTTGATGCTTACTTTCTCCAGGGTCCCGTGATAATTCTGAAGTTGTTGCACTGTTTGTTCCATAGCTAAAACAATATCATTATTAGTATGAGACCAAGGCGAAAGTAAGAAGATGACGATTAAGAAACTGGCAACGAGTGCGGACCAGGGGAGAAAGCTTTTTTGTGTACTTGACCTTCTCTGCAGTTTCTGACTTAACTCAAGAGTAAACTTTTCGCTAGGTCCATCTATTGGACGTTGATTCTTAATTTCTCGAATAAGTGCCTGAAATTCGGCTATATCCTGATCGTTACTTTGATCGGGTCGACGTTCTTCATTCAACCTATCGATAAAATCGTCGACCTCTTGCTCAGGTGACGTTTGAGTCAAGTTTTTGTTCGTTTTCATACTTATTTTATTATCCTCCATTCTCCTCCGCAGCCTGAATTAACTCGCGTAAAGCTTGAAGTGCTCTATATTGTAAACCGCGAATAGAGTCCTCGCCGCGACTCATGATTTCAGCAGTTTCCTTGCGGGAATAACCTTCAACAATACGTAGTTTCAACACCTGCCTATATTGTTCTAGAAGTTGGTTCATAAGCTCTTGCACAAAAGCGTGTCTAATCCAATTGTAGGACTATCTAATTGGGATTGTTCCTTGCTTTGATGGGTGATTATTTGCCCGTGTCGGTAACGGTCATAAATAAGATTTCGTGCCACGTGCTTGAGATATGGATAGTGGGGGGAGTCTCCTTGTCTTTCCTCAAACATCGGAAATACGTTTCTTGGGTAATATCTTCCGCCTCTTCACGGTTCTGAAGAAGAGCGTAAGTGAAACCTGTTTTCTGTAAGTGATTCTTTCTTTGTTTCCACCTTTTCATCTCCTCACTCACTTAAACGAACGACAGAATAAAACGTCACGAGTGCTATATCTAAGCTAAGGGGCGCATGGTTTGTATTAATAATATTAAGTGTAACATTAGTTATGTTAAGGACTATATTGACATATTTAATGTATAGAGTTATTATCTTAATCATAGAGGCGCTTACAGCAACAAATGTAGAGGTGATGATCTTGGATTATAAAATACCCAATCGATGTCCTGTATGTGATCATGTAATGCACATTAGCAAACTAACTTGCACACATTGTCCAACGAAAATTGAAGGCCAATTCAGTACCTGTAAATTTTGTCGTCTTCCAGCTGAGCAGCTTATTTTTGTTGAGGCCTTTATGAAATGCCGAGGCAATATCAAAGAAGTGGAAAAAGAGTTGGGTATATCCTATCCTACCGTTCGTAGCCGCTTAGACAGTGTCATTGAGGCCCTGGGTTATCGAGTGGACAGGGACGGAGAAAAGGAAAAGTTGGACCCACAAGGGGAAAGTCAGCGCAGGCAAACTATTCTTGAAGCCCTTGAGCGTGGGGAAATTTCACCGCAGGAAGCTGCGCGTCAAATGAGAAAAATGGATACGTAAGGAATACGGTTAAGGCCAAAAGGCCGGAAAGGAGCAGGGAGAATGGGAAACGAGAGAATGAAGATTTTAGAAATGATTCAGGAAGGTAAACTGACCGCTGCTGAAGGAATGGATCTATTAAAGGCGGTTGAGGAAGGAAATTCGGATGAGATGGGTTTTCAGATAGCCGAAAAGGGGATAGCAAAAAGGGAAAAGCCTGCATCATCTTATGGGGATCGCTTTTTGCGAGTCCGAGTCGTTGGAGAAAAAATGTTAAAGGTGAACGTGAATGTTCCTTTCAGCTTGATACGATCTGCTTCCAAACTTATTGTTTACGCCATGAGCTTTGTTCCAGCGGACAAACGCGTGGAGTTGGAACAAAAGGGTCTTGATTTGCAAGCTTTGGATGTTGAAGGGCTTATCCGTGTCATTGAAGAGAGTGTGGATGGTAAGATCGTTGACGTAGAAGTTGCGGATCCTGAAGAGGGAAGAATCAAGGTGGAAGTGTGTGTGGAGTAAAACCGCAATGTTTTTAATGGTCCGAGTCAAAGTGCAAAGTCGTTGGGGTTTTATGTTGCCTGTACCTCTACGTGTTATGGATGAGTTCCTTGAGGCCCTCACGGATTTGGCTCGGGTTGGGGAAGTGGCCTTGAGGTACGTTCCAGTTCCACGAGAAGAAAGTTCTCGTAAACATCTGTTTTGGGTTAAAGCGCTTTCCCCCAGTGGCATCATTTCAGCTTTTCACAGTGTTTTGAAGGACTTAAGAAGGCATAAAGGGCTAGAGGTTGTGGATGTCGAAACTGGAGATGTCCGAGTTAAAGTACACTTAAAGTGAACGAGGGGATAGGATGAAAAAACAAATTTACCGTGTTCTTGTGAATACAATCGCCTTTTTCCTTGCGGCTGTATTTCTGCCCATAGAGGCGACAACACCCCTTCACTTCTTTGGGGCGGGAATAGTCCTTGGTCTAGTGAATTTACTAATTCGCCCAGTACTTATTATTTTGACCATCCCGCTAAACCTTATAACGTTAGGGGTTTTCACTCTTATTGTAAATACTTGGATGATCATGCTCACTAGTGGGCTTATGCCCGGATTTTATGTACCGGGGTTTGGGGTTGCGTTCATAGCTTCCATTTTCGTTTCCTTAGTAAACTGGGGTTTCAAGAAATTTTCTAAAAACTAAGTTTTATTAACTTTTCATAATGGAGTACACCGGGTCTAAACTCGGTGTTTTTTATTTTGGGTCATATTGAATTGTTTTGTAAATTGGCAGGAGGCTTCAATTGAATAATTAACATGTCTTGGGAGACCATAGAGATATCAATTAAATATAGAATCAATGGAGAGTGATTGTATGGAAAACGTAAAAAACATGGAAGACGTTCGATATTGGCAAAGAATTGTATACTACATCTTAGGAGTCATTGAGGTATTATTGGCCTTTCGTCTCGTCTTTAAGCTATTGGGTGCAAATCCGTCGAGCGCATTTGTATCATTTATCTATACTCTTTCTAATATATTTTTGGCGCCCTTCACTGGAATATTTAGAACAGCAACTACACGTGGAGTTGAAACCCAAGCGGTTTTAGAACCGGCTATTGTTGTTGCTATCATTGTCTATGCTGTGATCGCATGGGGAATAGCAAAACTAATCGAGATTTCGCGAAAAACGTGAATGGTATTAGAGAAATGACTATGGCTCTCTTCCGATACGATCATGAAGACACGTAATAGGACGGCGACAATAATGTCGAATCGTCCTTTTTATTTAGGGTATGTGTATAATGTTATGAGAATCCTTTTTACCTAATACTCAAAAAGGGGGGCCTAATGATAGAGAGAGTTATCAAAACGGTAAACCCGCTCCATGTTTTTTTACTCTCTAGCTCTATAGTAATCTTACTGATGTCAGCGATTCACCCAAAAGACCTCTTTACTTGGTTTCTTGAAGTTTTTCCTGCCTTAATTGGATTAGGAGTTCTTATTGCAACGTATCATCGATTTCGCTTGACCAACTTAGTGTACATACTTATATGGATCCATGTAATAATTCTTATAATTGGCGGCACTACACCTACGCAGAAATGCCTCTATTTAATTGGTTAAGAGATACCTTTGATCTGGCTAGGAACTACTATGACCGGCTAGGACATTTTGCACAAGGTTTTATTCCTGCAATTCTCGTCAGAGAAATATTGTTGAGAAAATCCCCTTTAAAGACTGGGAAATTGTTATTTTTTATTGTAGTTAGCATTTGTCTGGCAATCAGTGCGACCTATGAATTAATAGAATGGGGCGTTGCGGAAGCAACGGGTACTGCGGCTGAAGCGTTTTTAGGAACGCAGGGAGATGTATGGGATACACAATGGGATATGTTTTTTGCCTTGATAGGGGGAATCATTGGGCTTGTATCCTTGACAAAGATTCATGACAAGAATTTGGAAGATATTAATAAAACTTGTGGTTAACTTATTGTCAAATACCTGAGAAGGCAAGTATATTTGTAATTTAGGAGGTTTGAAAATGGCTGATGAACTATTACTTGGAACATCGATCCTTGAAATAATCAAAAAGAGGATATCGGTTAGGACATATCTCGAACACCCTCTAACGTCTGAAACAAAAGATAATTTAAGGGCATTCTATTCTTCCATCAGTGGTCCGTTTGGCGTACCAATTAGGTTCGAACTTATTGAAAGTGATTTAGCGCTGAAGGGGTCAAATATAAAGCTAGGGACGTATGGTGTAATTAAAGGTGCATCGACCTACGTCGTTGCAGCCGTGGTAAAATCAAATAAGGACTTAGAGGAATTTGGATATGTGCTCGAAAAATTGATATTATATGCAACTTCATTGGGCCTGGGTACCTGTTGGCTCGGGGGCACTTTTAAAAAGAGCGAATTCTCCAAAGCAATTAAGCAAAAAGATAATGAATCATTACCTTGTATCACACCTATCGGATCTCCGAGTAGTCGTAAGAGTTTTTTGGAATCCGCTATGAGATTTGCTGTCGGTTCAAACAACAGAAAAAGTTGGGAAGAGCTATTCTACAAAGGTGATTTTGGTCATAAATTGCCTGAGTCAGAGGCCGGAAAATACGCTGTCCCTCTTAAAATGCTCCGTCTTGCCCCTTCCGCATCTAATAAGCAACCATGGAGGATTATTCAAGACAAAACTAAACTTCATTTCTACTTACAACATACTAAAGGATACGCAAAACAACAGGCTCATGATTTGCAAAGAGTTGATATAGGTATTGCCATGTGTCATTTTGAACTGACGGCCAAAGAGATGGGAATAGTTGGGAAATGGGTAATAAGTGATCCGGATGCTATCAGTACACCAGTAAACACCGAGTATGTAGTAAGCTGGGTTGAGGTTAGCTGAAGAACCATTAACTCTTCACAATTTCAGGACGGGCTTTAGAATGTCGTTTCTCTGGTGAAGACTAAAAACAATAATAGTTTTCGATATATGTTGACAACGTATATCGAAAAATGGTACTATAACTGAGCGCCACAAAGACGCAAACCGATTGAAAAAGGTAAGGGGTAAAACCTTTGAACTAATCAATCAGAACGAACAAATTAGTGATTGACAACGCGAGTTGAAAATGCTAAGATGTGATTCCGGCCCAAACGGGTGCTGGAAACAAAGTTTAAACCATGGTCTTTGAAAACTAAACAACAAGG
>NZ_SPQR01000025.1 GCF_004766055.1 Desulfosporosinus sp. Sb-LF
AGCATCTAAAGCCGTTTTAACTCCGTCTGGCCCCTTAACTGCGGTTGTCATAGCAGCTGTAATTGCATCTGCTTGAGTTTGGGTGATGGTCCCTGCTGTGACGAGTGCTTGTAATCCGCCTTGAGGTCCTTTAGCGTAACCCCTGTTCATGTCACCCTTATGAGGAGTAACGGCATCTGCTTGGTCTTGGGTAATCGTACCTGCTGTAACGAGAGCATCTAAAGCCGTTTTAACTCCATCTGGTCCCTTGACTGCTGTTGTCATAGCAGCAGTAATTGCATCTGCTTGAGTTTGAGTGATGGTCCCTGCTGTTACAAGTTCTTTTAATCCGGCTTGAGGTCCTTTAGCGTCGCCCCTGTTCATGTCACCCTTATGAGGAGTAACAGCATCTGCTTGAACTTGGGTAATTGTACCTGCTTTAACAAGAGCATCTAAAGCCGTTTTAACTCCGTCTGGCCCCTTAACTGCGGTTGTCATAGCAGCTGTAATTGCATCTGCTTGAGTTTGAGTAATGGTCCCTGCTGTGACGAGTGCTTGTAATCCGCCTTGAGGTCCGTTGTGAGCTTCACCTTTAGTAATTGTCATTGTGGTTTTGAGAGCCGCTTGAACAGCGTCTTCTTGGACTTGAGTGATAGTTCCTGCTTTTAAAAGACTATCTAGACGATTTTGAAAACTGCCGTCAATTCCGCCTGACCTTGTTTGAGAAAACTTTGGAACTGATACTGTAGTGTTGCTTGTCGTAGCTGCGAATACAGCAGATGCCGATATAAGTGTTAATATAGAAGTAGCGATTGCAATTGTTTTTGTTTTTCTCATGATATTAACCTCTTTCATTTATAGTTTTGCAATATGTATTTGCAAGAACAATATCATTATGCAATAACTATCTGAACCATAGCTGAGGCTCGGCTGAAAGTTTGCTGAATCTCGCTAGATTATTTCATATCTTCAATTGTCGTTGACTTCAAATATGCTTGCTACCTATTTCTTTCTTATTATCAAGGAGTTCCTGCACGCTCTTAGGATTGTCCATTTTGGCATTAAGAGCAAACAAACTATATTTTAGACTTCCCATCTCACCTAACCGCAACCCCTACCTTAACACACGCTACTTCAGCCGTGGATTGTACTGTTACCTTTTCGACGAAATAATTCATCGTCAAACTTGCTTGTATAACTTTACTCCATTATTTCCTCCACCCTCATCCCACTCTCTAACTAAAAAACAAATGCGTTGGTGTGAGAATTTCTATCTTTGCTGTGCACCCCGTCAAGAGGACAATGAAAAAATAGAACGAAGTTTGCTGAATTGCTACCCGTCTAAAAAGCGGGTAGCAATTCTTTATGCGGCCTTTACGTACTGCTTATGGAACTCCATCGGCGTCATAATATACAAGCGGCGCTGTAAACGCCGATAATTATACATAGAAGATGTAATCAGAAATGGCTTGAACAAGATTCTCCCGGCTGGTGAATTTGTACCCGTAATACCTCTCGCGTTTGAGCTTGGTCTCATTTATATATCTTTTGTTGTGTTCCTTCGGTAGAAATCCTGTTGGTCCGTCTGTTTTGTATCTGAAGAGCCACTTCCTGAATGTCTCTTCAGATACGCCTGCTTCCTGATATGCTGACTTATATCCTATTTTCTTCGAGAGATACAATTCTACTATTCGTACCATCTCATCTACTGGAATTTTTCTCTGTTGTGACATAATTACCCCCAGACTGAACAGTTTTATTTCACTGTCCTGTCTGGGGGTGATTATGTCACTTCTCAACCAACGCATTAAATATTTCTTCGTCAAACTCTTCTAGCAGCGAATCCCTGCTGTTTATCGTCTCAGAGTTCGCCATCCTCATTTTTATCATAGCCAAGAAACCTTGTAGTTCTATAATAGTCCGAATGTTGAAACTCTATTGCGTCCTGTTTTTTTAGACTGATATAAGGCATGATCAGCCCACTTAATTAGGTCAGCTGGAAGAATATCATCCCCAGGCTTGAAGCTACCTACTCCTAAACTAACAGTAACTAAATTTTTGCACTTGGAAGTAACATGAGGAATCTGTAAATTCTCAATGGCCACTCGGATCTGTTCAGCTACTGCAAAAGCACCCGCCGAGTTGGTATTAGGTAATATAACAGAAAATTCTTCGCCGCCATAGCGAGCAAGAGAATCGCCCGGTCTCTTAATAGCGTTCTGAGCTGTTAAAGCTACCATACGTAGGCAATCGTCCCCTTGAAAGTGGCCATAAGTATCATTGTAGAGTTTGAAAAAATCAATGTCGAGCAATAGCAACGACAATGGAGTCTTTTCTCGTTTGGCCCGACTGAGTTCGTCGGCCAACTCTTCGTCAAAATGACGACGGTTAGCAACTCCCGTTAACCCATCTATTGAGGAAAGCAGCTGCAAAGTCTTGTTGACCGTTTCCAGTTGACGAGTAACCTCTAATAAACTCAATTCCCTTGCTTTACGGCAGTCTGTTTCTTTCTTTAGTTTTATAGCTGAGCGCACGCGAGCTAACAATTCGATATTGTCCAATGGTTTCGTAATATAATCCATGGCGCCAACAGAGAAAGCCAATTGAAGTTCTTCTTTTTCCGTTTTCGATGTTACCATAATTATTGGGATATCAAAAGTATCTTCGTTCTGCTTGATCATACGACAAGCCTCGATCCCATCAACATCGGGCATAATGATATCCATTAGAATCAAATCAATGGTTACTTTTCCGTCTACGGACAATTGATCAAGGAATTGATAGGCTTCTGTAGCAGATTGGGCAACTAAAATGTCCGTATAGCCACCAGATTCAAGGAGCGCTTGATTCATGCGTTGACTGTGTAAAGAGTCGTCTACGATTAGGATCGACATAAGACCACCTCACTAGAGAATTGAATGGATATACTCTTTGCCCTTCGAAACTGCATTAAAATGCCTAGTTTATAAATTGAATTTATAAACTAGGCCGGTTGCGCTACTTATTCCACATGTATCAAGCGCCCAAATAAAATACATGCTTCAAAATTTCCTTGTTTTCCTTATGCGATTGTTCATTTTGTCTCAACGCTCTCTTTCCATACATTAGTGTAACACAACCGAAATGTGTAAATTGTAGTAATATGTTTTGTTTTATGACTTTATATTTTTCTTACATGACGAAAATATTTCTATGTGCGAGCTTACCTCAAAAATGTTAAATATGAACCATTCTAACGTATTCCACGGACTGACCTCATGGCTAATTTCGGAAAATCTATGCAGACCCTACCTCTGAAACCCTTGCAACAAGCGAATTTCAATCCGTGAGTGTTTTCATGCTTACCACGGTCTCGACGTGCGTTGATGTTACTTCATTGGTAAGCGTCAATTCAAATCGCCCCGACCTAAAAATTTAGGTGGGGGCGATGAAATCATCGTTTTGATGGTACTTTACACGAATCGAGGGCCGTAAAGGCCTTAGTCTATCCTTAACACTTCCACACCCAAACTTCTATGAGTCTGTGTAATAAAGCCGGGCCATGTCTGTTTCACCTATTATCGTTACGGTATGTTCTTTCTTCCAAATAATCTCGGTGGAACCAGACGGTTTTTCTGCTATTATCGAGGTAACGTTCTTGTCATTATCAATTTCTTCAATTTGTAAAGTATATGGCTCCAGCATTTTTTGGGAGTCATGCTGGGAAGTAAAAGAAGCTGCATTGTTCAAATATGATTCTAATACATCTTTCAAGTTATGATTTGTTATTCTCGTATGATCAATGCCGATCCCGATATAAAATATTTTTTTATCGGGATTGCTAGCAAACCCAGTTATCGTGATTCCCGGCTCTTTGCTAAGTTGATTAATATTTTTCGCTAACGCATTCCCAACTTCCGAAAACTGTTTTATTTCTTGTCCTTTATAACAACCTGCAATAAGTAAAATTACACTCATTAACCCAAGGAATACAATCATATAACGAAAAGTGCACTTCATATAACACCCCCTTAAACAATTTCCTTTGCGTTACATTTGCAAATTCGGACAAAAATATCTATGACGTGATCAAAAATGAACTGTAATGTTGGTAAAACCGGACAAATTGTTAGAATTGTAATCGGCGTAGCAATCGTTCTATCAGGTTTATACTTGAATAATATCAGTCCAGCGAACACAACGCTACGCCAATCCAACGGATAATTTCATTGCTAAATATTTCGGCTCCTAATTTAGACATTTTTCAATCCCTGCAGAATATATAGCAAAAAGAATTCTTTTTTGGAGGTTAATGTGATGAGTGAGATCAATTATGAAAGGCATAAAAAAGGTAGATACTCTGACCCTTCTCCCTACCCTGAGGTGAAAGTTCTTGGCCCTAATCTCAATTATGCTGAAATATTAATGGATGACTATGCGGGTGTAGTCAGTGAGTTTACTGCCATTAGCCAATACCTTTATCATTATTTCTCATTTAAACAAATTGATAAGGAACTTGGTGAGTTACTAGAAAATGTAGCAATAACTGAAATGCTACACATGGAAATTCTGGCAGACACAATAAAAAAACTAGGGGGGAATCCTGTAATAAGAGGCTCCAATAGTGCTTTACATGACAATTTTTGGTCGGGAAAATACATTTATTATGGAACTAATCTTTGTAAGCAATTAAAAGCAGACATTGATGCAGAATATAAAGCAATTGCAGCATACCAAAAACACATTTACTACATTGGAGATTTTCATGTTCAAGCAATACTCCAGCGAATCATATTGGATGAAAAAGTTCATATCTCTCTCTTTAGTCAAGCCCTTCAAAAATTTTGTGGTTGTCAATATCCGTCGCTCAAATAAACCAGACGGAGAACACAGTTGAAACCAGCATCATAAGCCGCTTTCAACTGTGTTTTTTATTGAGACTAACTACAGTCTCTACGTGCATGGATGGGTATAGCTCTAGGTGCTTAAACCATTGATTTTTCAATGTTATCTTTGTGTTGCGTAACTACTGTTCATGAATTCAGCATGAACCTTTTTTAATAATTCTGGAATTTCTAAAGTCTGTGGGCAATTTCCTGTACAGATTCCACAAGACACACATTGATCCGCACCAGAACCCGAAGGCACCAAATTACTTAGATAAACTACTGTGTCTATCACATGTGATTTCATAAGCTGCTGGCTGTTATAAAGCTTAAATATCTCTGGAATTGTTACACCTTGTGGACATGGCATACAGTATCTACAACCGGTGCAGCCAATGCTCTTTTTTGCTTCATAAGCCTCACGAATCATTTTAATTAAATTCAGATCTTCTTTTGACATAACATTTGGAGCTGCGAGTTCAAAAATCTCTAAATTATCCTTTAACTGTTGCAAAGTGCTTGTACCGCTTAAAATTACAGATACTTCTGGCATGTTGTAAAGCCATCTAAAACACCACTCTACCAAAGAACGTTTTTCCGGATATCGATTAATTAAATCCTGTGCTTCGTGTGGAACAGTATTTAGTATATAGCCCCCTCTGAGCGGTTCCATTATAACTGCTGCTAAGCCTTTATCTGCTGCATATTTCAAACCTTCAACACCAACTTGTTGTTTCTCATCCAGTATATTAAGCTGAATTTGAGCCATCTCCCAATCATAGGTGTCTACAATTTCTTTAAATGCCTTTAAGGTATTGTGAATAGAAAAAGCTTTATGAGCTATTTTCCCCTTTTTTACCATTTTATCCAAAAAAGTAAGACCATCAAATTTCTTTACCTTCTCCCAATTGCCATGATTCATATTATGCAAAAGATATACGTCGATATAATCTGTTCCAAGTCGTACCAATTCTTCATCTAGATATTTTTCGAAGTCTTCATGTTTGTTTATGTTCCAAATAGGACTTTTGGTAGCTAAATAGGTTTTGTTTCTATAACCATCCTTTAAAGCTTTTCCTGTTATGATCTCGCTATCTTTATAAATAAAGGCGGTATCAAGATAATTCACCCCATTATCAATGGCGTAACGTACCATTTCAATAGCTTCTTTTTCATCTGAAGGGAATCGCATGCAACCAAGTCCAAATTTAGACACTTTCATCCCCGTTTTTCCATATTGTGCATATTCCATATTGTTTCACTTCTTTCTATACATCTACCTTCAATATCCCGACCTGGTAATTGCAAGACATTACATTTAGCCTTACTAGTATATCTCAACTTTCCCACAGTTTTAAAAACGCCTCTTAAGATATTTTCATTGTATATCTTAGAATACACTCTAAATCAATAGTTAGATGTGCCAATAAAAGAAACCGTGGGATGCCCTCGAAAAGCTGCACTTCCCATGGTTTTATGGCTAATAAAATACGCGAGGCTTGAAGAACCAAGTTACATTTTTCTTATTGTGTAATAAATAATCCAACAATTATTTAATTATTTGCTGCAATAATTTCTTTTAAAGTTACATTTTCATTCATAAACCGTGCATTCGGATTACTTTCTTTCTTTAATCGGATCGCCTTTTGTGGACAAAGGTTTATACAGGCAAGACAAAATTCACAATTCCCCCCATATATTGGTTTAAACTCGTCGAGTTTCATATTGTCACGAGGGCAAACCTTTACACACGTTCCACAATGATTACAGTCATCCCCAATGGAAAAATCTTTATCTGTATTAAAGTTTGGATTTATTCTGTAGAAGTATTGGATGGCTTTGGTCCACATAGAATCAGAGAACGTTTCACTCCTGATAAATTGCTTCACTTGATTCACGTCGTTCAACAAACGGCTCAAATTTTCTTCAATATTTTTCTTTTTCATCTTTTGTTTATCAATATTAAATATTGGTAAATAGTTGTCAACCATGAGCAAACCGTCTGCATATTGAATATGAATATTATTCTCCTTCGCAAACCGAACAAACCAATTGACACCGCCTGCAAGCTTGTTTCCATAGGTCATAATAACAAAAATATAAGGGCATTTGAGGGTGATCTTCTCTATAAATTCGCGGACAATATTGGGAGCAGCAAATCCGTAACAGGGAAATACCAGGCCTATTTTTTCATCTTCAAAATGAAATTGATTGCTTTTTAAGACTTTTGGTATCGAATAAAGTTCCCCTCCAAATCTCTTTGCGACTTCTAAACAGTTACCAGTAGCGGTAAAATAAAATACTTTCATATAATCATCTCCATTGATTCTATCTTTCTTTGTCTAACAAACTCTTGAGTTTTCGAAAATGACCACTTTTGTGGGTAAAAATAACGGTTTATACTTTTATATTTTTATAACTATCGAATCGAATTATAAATTTTAAAACCTGTATTATTTATGATGTAATGATAACAATTTGCTAACTTCCTCAATTAACTCTTCATTCACTCTGCAGATTAAAAATTTTCCTTTTTTTTCTGTACTAATCAAATCGGCATTCACCAATTCTTTTATATGATGTGAAATAGTAGGAGCACCGATATTCAAAGAACTGATGATATCTGTAACAAAGCATTCACAGTCGGTTTGAAAACTAGATTCATGCATCTCAGCAATTTTGAAATACAATTCTAGTCTATTAGGATTCGATAATGCCTTGAATATCTTTGCCGCTTTTTTAGTGTCCATATTCCAACTCCAAACTCATCATATAAGGATTCGACAACTATCGAATTAATTTTAACTGTTCTAAATGATCCTGTCAACACCGGACGAGATAAAACGTTCTGTCCGTTCATGGAATACCATAACACTTATAAACCTCCAATCCAGTAACACAACTTGCCCTGGTCACCACAATAGAGCTATATTTTATAGGTAAAACAAAATGCGTTAGTGTGAGAATTCTATCTTCTCAACCAACGATTAAATATTTCTTCATCGACCTCTTCCAGTTATTGTAACCGAATTTAACTCACAATGTTTTCACATTCGCCCAACACCTCTCTCACTTCAACCCCCACCTTGAATACAAACACTTTTAATTCTTATATTCTACCTCCTCAGAAACAAAAAATGTGTTGGTGAGAGAACTTCATTCCCCTCAACCAACGCATTTTTTGTTTGTTCATTGAATACTCCGGATTAATTTTTGGGTATAACTGTACTTTGGATAATGGGAAGCCCATTCTCAACCTTGACTTCGATTTGAAGAATCATATACTTTTAAATAGCTAAATAAATGTGATAATATAATAACAAAAATAATACTCAAAAAGCCGAAGGGAAATTAAAGATGACTAATCAAAATTCAGCTGACATTATTGCTAAATTTGATCAGGTTTATCCAGTATATTACGATTTTGCAAATGTTATCGAAAACTTATTAAAAGGGATACTTCAGCTTAAGGGTATTAACGTTCACTCAATCACTTCCCGGGTAAAAAGCCGAGAAAGCTTAAAGAGAAAAGTAAATCGGGAAGATGATAAATATACAAAATTAGAAGATATCACCGATTTAGCTGGTATTCGGATTATCACCTACTTTGCTGACCAAGTGGATCTAATCGCGAGTATCGTCGAGGAGGAATTTGAAGTAGACCGGTCAAATTCCGTGGACAAGCGAGAATTGATTGACCCCGAGAAATTTGGATATTTGTCCCTTCATTATGTTGTCAAACTTCCATCCTTTAGACTTCAGCTTATCGAGTACCAACGATTTAAAGATTGCAAAGTGGAAATTCAAATCCGCTCCATCCTTCAACATACGTGGGCTGAAATTGAACACGACTTAGGTTATAAAAATGAACACGCAGTTCCTCGAGAAATCCGGAGAAGTTTCTCGCGACTAGCTGGATTACTGGAGTTGGCGGATGAAGAGTTTATCAAAATTCGTTCCAACCTTGCGCATTACGAGGCCGAAGTTGAAGCTCAGATCGAAAAGACCCCCACGACGGTGCTCATCAATCAGGCCTCGCTAAAATCTTATGTTCTAAAATCCGTACATATCCGGAAACTCGACCAGAAGATTAGTCATATCGTCAACGCTGATTTAGAACTAAAGGATCGTTTTTTCGGCTATCTCACTACAGTCTTTAGTTACCTCGGAGTGAAAACCATTGGGGAACTCGACCAAATTGTTCAGGACATTGGAGATGATCTCTTAAATTTCCCTCGAAGTGGGCTCAAAAACAAACAGGGCGAAAAGGTCAATTGGGGTACTTCTTTATTCTACTTAGCATATGCAATCGTCGGCCGAAGCGGTTCCCCTGAGCAAGTATCTGAATATCTTGAGCACTTCAAAATCGAAACGACTGAGAGTCGGCAAGAGCTCATTCAACAAATCCTTGAAGCCTATACCTCAAACCCCTAAAGAAAGGTCATAGCCGAAATTGGCTATGCTTTTCTAGAGACCTTACTATTGATCGTCTATCAGTAAGTGCTAATAATAGAATATTTAATCCACAGAAATAAAATGGTGCATCGATTTGCCTTTTATCCCCATTCTTATTAACTTCTAATTAAAAACATAAACAACCTCCCTTTGCACAGCAAAGGGAGGTTGTTTATGTTTTTAATTAGATAGAATCAATACACAGTTTAAGAATAATTCGAGCACCTCTAAACTGGGAGGTTAGCGAACTCTTCAACAGCCTGTGATTCCTTGGCTAAGAAAAATGCATCGTTTCCGTTGTTACTTTCGTAAATAAAATCTTTTAAGTTTTTACTTGTATAACCGGAAAAATCACCGATAATAGCCATCTTAACATCATAGTTGACAAACTTTTGCAAAATTCCTCCTGCAGGTTAGTTTTTAAGTCGAAAAAGGCTCCTTGAATTCTTCAAAGTGGGCATTTCCTGGAAACGGACAACTTCAGATTAACTTACCAATACATCATAGTCTAAGAATAACTGAAAGTTAGTTCTATTCTAGTTCGTGTCACGTAATTAGATATTTATAAACTTTGTCGCGATATTCCGGTTGAAAGTGTTATCATGCTCTACAAACAAAATAGTCGGTTGGTATTCAAGCAATAGCTCTTCGATTTGTATGCGGGAAATTACATCAATATAGTTGAGGGGTTCGTCCCAAATGAATAAATGAGCTTGTTCGCATAGACTTTTAGCAATTAGCACTTTTTTCTTTTGGCCGCCACTAAAAGTTGACATGTCCTTTTCGAATTGAACTCTGGAAAAACCGAGCTTTCGTAGAGTAGACTTAAAAAGGCTTTCATCAATCTCGTTATTTGTAGCATAGTCTGTTAGATTACCCTGAAGATGCGATGTGTCCTGTGAAACATGAGATATTTTAAGCTGACTTCCTTTCCGAAAAGTGCCTGCATAGTTAATATTTTCGTCACAAATAAGTTTGATAATAGTTGATTTTCCAGAGCCATTTTTACCTTTAAGGGCTATTCGGTTTCCTCGCTCGATGGTAAAGCCTACATCTTTGCAAACTATTTTTTCATCCAAAAAAATCGAAACATTTTCAAGTTCAGCAAGTAGGTTTTTATGATAAGTGAGCGGGGAAATCTTTAGGCTATCGCAGTCCTCAATATTTTTAAGAAGTTTAGTCTTTTCATCAATAGCAGATTGCTTTCTGTTTTCGATTGACTTAGAACTTTTCATCATTTTAGCAGCTTTATGGCCAACATAACCTTTATCCAGCTTGGAGCCAGAATTACGCGTTCCATATTTTGTTTTTTCCACTTCGTGAGACCAGTTGCTCGTTCGTTTTGCAGAATCCGACAAACGACCAATGTCTTTCTTAAGCTTTTCGTTTTCTGCAAGCTCAAAGTTATCCTGTCTTTTTTTATTTTCCCACCAGCTGGAAAAATCGCCTTTTTGGATGTCTATATTGGTCTTATTGATTGAAAGAATATGGTCAATGCAATTATCAAGAAATGCTCTATCATGTGATACTAGAATAAAACCGTTTTTGGTTTTGAGATAATCACTGACAAGCTTTCTTGCATTCATATCAAGATGATTGGTTGGCTCATCAATCAAAAGAAAACAATTTTCCTTAAGAAACAAAGTAGCAAGCAACACTTTCGTTTGTTCTCCGTGGGATAATGAATCAAAAGGCCGATATAAAATATCCTCAGAAACTTCTAGCAATGAAAGTTCACGCATTAACTTCCAATGAAGAAAGTCCGGGAAAATGTCGCTAATTACATCAAGTGTATTATTTTCCTTGTTATCCACGTAAAAAGGAAAGTATTCAAAGCTGACATTTGCAGAAATATTACCTCGATATTCATATTTACCAAGTAACAAATTGAGAAATGTAGTCTTACCTCTACCATTTCTCCCTGTAAACCCTAATTTCCAATCGGTATCTATTTGGAAACTAACGTTCTCAAATAGATTATCATAGCTGCCATCATAGGCAAAGGTCAGATTTGTAACATTTATAAGAGACATATTTTTCCCTCCTGTGCAAAAATAATGAGCTGCAAGAAAGTTAATTCTAGCAGCTCGCAAATACACAGTAAGCCAGACCCAATAGGGTATGGTAAGGATGTATATTATTCCGAGTGAAAAGAAAAGTAACTTTCTTGCATAGCACAATAAAATCAAGAGGTATTGACCACCGTTCCTTAATTCATTATGCTTTAATATTTAGCAAGAAAAATTACGCATCTTTCCAACTCCAATCTTTTTTATCATTCGTTTTCAGATTATACTATTTATCGTTAAAAAAGGCAAATATGGGTTATAAATAAACTTCAAATTATCCTACGAATGCGTCACAGTATAAGAATTAGAAGTTCACTAAATGGGATTTGCTAAGGGGCTCGTGAGTGCCACCTAGGAGGAGACAATAAGGCCCCATTCACTTGACGATAAAATACTCATTAAGCTTAAAACCTCGTACGTCTATTTAGATCATCAACGATTCGGTCTGGAACATCAATATAGCTCACGTTCTGGTTAATTCCGAACCATTTTTAAGCTGCTTCGATGGTAAATCAAGAGAATTTGCTTCCACCGTAAAGGGTTTCTTTCTAAGGAATATTAATTATAACGATGTTTCGAATGAAATCTTTTTGGATGCATTGTTAGAACAGTAGTATAGCCACTCAATTCAGTAAAAGTAAATACAGCTGTCTATAACCATCCTATTTCAACTATTAGATATGCAAGCATTAATTGAGTTACAGCAAAATAATTGAATTTAGACATGATTTCTAACTGGGATTTCTTGTTCTTTAATTTATCTTTACTCTCTCTACAGAGAGCCCCAAAGTTAAACATGAGTTTAAGTTTGAGAATGCTATATATGTAGGTCCTGTTTTGACCTATTTAAAATCCTCAAATAATGGTTAGCTTCTCTTAATACATGATCAGCTAATAATGGAATAATTATGGATTTAATCTTACATGTTAGTAATCCTTCTGTACCAGCCGCTTTAAAGTCCCTAAGAGCACGGGTTGCTGCTATAGTTTCCCCTGTCAACTGGCTAAGAGTTACTACGCCTTGTCCTCCCCCCTGTGCTATATGCTCAAGCCTGTCAAACTGTCCCGCAAAATTATTCGCCTTAAAAATTAGGTCAGATTCTGTTGGATCTAATAAATGGCTAATAAACTCAGCGTGCTCCGCCATTTGCCTATTCCAGAACTTTTCCTCTTCAATAGCTTCCTGCACAAAATCAATGGCCTCACGCCTTTGCAGCCGTTCTAAATGTTGAATGTAAAATATAGCTTCTCTTCGGATATGAATGATTAGAAGAGGAAAATTGAAAGTGAACAATCTCCCTTTCAGCATGCCTTCAAGTATGGTTGTCTTAAATTGAACTAAAGCCGTGGTCAAATCAATAACCTTTTGATTTAGGATACTAACTTTGGCCTCGAGGTGTGATGGACTTCTCCCAATACTTGGGGCAAGTATGTTTTCCTCTGTTGTTATTACCGAGTCAATTGCAATACCCGAAAGTTCCTGAGTCGTTTGCTCCGCTCGTAGAGTTTTATCCGTAACGAACTCTCCCGATTTTAGTGTTTCCACACCTACAACGCCATTAGCCAGGATTGTAGTTTCCCTCAATACCTCAGTAAAATGACATTTGAATACGTCTGCTTGTTGTGCAAACGCTGCATCCTTACCCACAAACCCTGCTTCCAGAAATATTGAATGTTCTTTCATAATCCGCCCAAAAAAGAGGTGCAATTCTAGTGACTTCCGGACAAAATCCCCCGATTGCAAGATTATGTTCAAACATATCACTCCCGTCGTTTTCTTTGCTATAGTTAGTATATTTATGACTAAATCATATAGACCACTATTCTCTATATGTAAATGTCCAAACATATTTATAGCACACTCTACCTATGATGCCAGGTTCAACTTGACTCTTTTTGTTTCAAGAACCCTTCTGTAATAACTTACATATTTTATAATGTATACCATAATACTCCATTAATAATTGAAAGGGGACCTACACTATGTTTTTTAGCCCATTTTTTAATCCGTTTTTCTTCCCATTTTTCAGCCCGTTCTTCTTCCCATTTATTGTTCGTCGTCGACGTTTCTGGTATTAGGCATAATTTTTTACCATATTGTTCCAAATGGTTAACACTTGAATATTGTGCTTCATCTTAGGTAAAGGGGGAAATGCAAATGGCATTTGGTGGCGTTGGTGTTGATGGAGCTGCTTGCGGTTGTGGAGCAGGACGTGGCTTTAGTGCAGGAATCGCTGTAGTTGTCGTAATTATTCTTCTGCTTATCGCAATGGGAATCGTATTCTAATTTTAAAGGAGGAAATATTAATGTACGGAATTGGTTATGGTGGAATGGGTGGAGCATGCTGTCCTGCTCCTGTCGCACCAGTAGCTCCAGTTGCTGCTTTTGGCGGCGTTGGTGTTGGGGTCGGCGTGGGAATTATCGCGATTGCAATTTTGATTCTTATTGCTTTAGGTGTGATCTTCTAAACAATACTATTATTGAAAGGCTATCATCATAAAGGTGGTAGCCTATTGAATTGGATCGTACAATATGAAAACTCTACGTATGGATGCAAGATTTAACGAAAAATCCCATTTCAGAAGGTAATTTCTTGGTAATGTCGAAATTAAGGGATATCACAAAGGTAGGACGGTGGGAATTCGTGGGATTATGGGTTATTTTCATGACAAGTTTATTTATGGGTTTTTCTGGAGCGATAATGCCAGGGCCTTTGCTTACGATTACAATTAACGAGAGTCTTCATCGCGGCGCTAGGGTGGGACCACAAATTGTTTCGGGCCATGCGCTCTTAGAGCTTGCCCTAGTGGTTGCAATTTTTTTTGGTTTAGGAACCTATATCACTTTGCCTTATGTAAAAGGAACGATAGGAATCGTAGGAGGTTTGTTTCTGTTTTGGATGGCATATGGAATCTTGAAAGATTTATTTCATGCTGCTGCTGCCCTTGACCTTTCAGGGGGAATAGCGGAAAAAGGTCTCAGTCCCTGGGTGGCAGGGATTACAGTTACCGCGTCAAATCCTTATTGGTTTTTGTGGTGGGCAACCGCTGGGGCTGGTGCTTTGATGGTTGCTGCTAGTCAGGGTGTCCTGGGAGCCGTTAGCTTTTATATGGGGCATGTTTTATCCGATTATATCTGGTACATACTCGTCGCTTTTACAATCGCTAGAGGAAAGGAACTTTTTACTCCGATGATTTATCGCATTGTTTTAGGCGTGTGTGGCTTGTTTCTAGTGGGGCTTGCAAGTTACTTTGTTTATTCAGGGACAGGCTTCTTATTGTTGTTCAAATCTTGAGTTAGAGCTATTTTTGGCTTACGGGTATTCCCTACTTATGAGGTCAAATCTCCATATTCATTGTTTTTTGGGAAATCACTATATTCTTTAAGTCTAGGCTATGATGTCGATAACTCCTAAAATGAATCTCTTTAAATGAACAAATAGAAAAGAATCGGAGTTCCGGAGAACGCTTCGTAATCACCCGAAACACGATGAGGTTTTCTATTTATCGCTTTTGCAAATCTGATTCATATTGGTTTGGTGTAATCTTCTAAAAACACTATCATTAAAAGGCTATCATCCGTAAAGATGATAGCCTTTTAATAATAGTGCTCTGGTTGTAATTCCGTCACATTGCAGATTTGCGCTTGAGACATTTCTACCGAGATATTGTCTTAAAATGAACTTCTCCAAACAGCGATATCGGAGACATCCAGACCCAATTCCTGTATGTTCAAAACTACTGTCCGAGGGAACATGAAACACAAGGGTTTGTCATATAGCCCCAGACATGTAACTGATTTATTTTTCATATGCCTTTATTAATTCGGAAATATCAAATTTTTTCATTTTAAGAAATGCTTCAGTAACTTGTGCCAATTTTTTAGCATCCTTATTCTGCATCATGTCATTCATAATCGTGGGTACAATCTGCCATGAAAATCCGTATCTGTCTTTTAACCAACCACATTGTTCTGCTCCAGGAATTGCAGATAACTTATCCCAATAATAGTCTATTTCTTCTTGTGTATCACACTTTACAATAAATGAAATAGCCTCATTAAAAGTAAAGTTGTGCTTATAGGCGCTGTCCATAGCTGCAAATACTTGGTTTTCAAGTATGAAGTCGACATGTTGAATCATGGTAGGTTTGTTTGGGGTAGCAGTCTCGCCGTATCTAAGGATATCACCAACTCTTGAATGGGCAAATGTCGTTGTATAGAATCGGATGGCTTCTTCTGTATTTCCACACTGATCCCCGACAAACATAAGTGTTGGTGTTATTTTTTGCTTAATCTCGAAATCACGCATGTATATCACTTGCCAAGAAAGGCCGTATTTATCAATCACCCATCCATATTTTTCGCTAAACGGATAGGCTTCTAATGGCATGAGCGCTGCACCATTTTCGATAAGTTTCTCCCATAACGTTTCAACCTCTTCAACGGAACTACAAGCGATGAGAAATGATACCGCTGGTGTAAATTTGAATAATGGACCCGCTGACAGCAGCATGAATTCTTGTCCTGCGAGCTCAACTGTGATCATATCCACTGAACCTGATGGTGTTTCTTTTAATATGGTTTTGTCCTTGAGTTTTGATTCTTCAAATAGGGACATATAGAATTTTGATGCCTCATCGGCTTCCTTGTCAAACCATAAGTGTGGGATAATCTTTTGCATATTGGTCTCCTCTCGAATTCACGAGTTTTAGTTCCAGTTACATAAAATAAGATTTGACTTCCAACCAACAATTTATTCTCTACCTACATCAATACCTGACTTATTAAAAAAACACCATACCTTCACGGTAATCTACGTTTTTTCTATCGACATATTACTTATATCAAGATACGACACATTCCAACGATGACCATCTAAATCGATAAAACCGCATCCGTACATCCAATCTTGTCCACCGGGCTCACCAAAGATTGTACCACAGCTTCATCTATATTATACTGCGTGTCTAAGAATGAGACGGTTTTCGAAGTACCCATACATTCCATTCTAGCATTTCATTTTCCCACACATATCCTTCCACGATAGCGAAATAAGACGTTGCTATAAACTTTTAATAATATATAATAATTGAAATAAGAGTGATCTTGCAATTTATTCCAATGTAAGCGTCTTCATTAGTGCGCACTAAAGAGCATGTTATATGTCTTTAGGAGGTAAAAACATGATGATTATAGGGGAACATTACAAGAAAAGATATAAAGCAGGTGATACGCCTTGGGATATTGCCAACCTGATTTCAACCTTATTCAGACTGTAAGGTTCTACTTCTTTAGAAATAACTAAAGCTTTTTTCATATTTTCAAGGTTTAATAGGTTGTCCTACTCTGTGTATATAAAAACGAAAAAACCTTGAAATCCGCTATACTCATGGACTTCAAGGTTTTCTAAATTATCATATATAATCGGTTTGAGAGGACTGAAACCTCCGACCTCAGCGTTGTCAACGTGGTACTCAACCAGCTAAGCTACAAACCCATATGGTGCCGATGACCGGAATCGAACCGGTACGGGGGTTAACCCGCGGGATTTTAAGTCCCGTGCGTCTGCCAGTTACGCCACATCGGCTAAATTAGTTTGGAGGCGGCACTCAGATTTGAACTGAGGAATAGAGGTTTTGCAGACCTCTGCCTTACCACTTGGCTATGCCGCCAGAATAAGTGGTGCCTCAGGACGGAATCGAACCGCCGACACGGGGATTTTCAGTCCCCTGCTCTACCGACTGAGCTACCGAGGCAAATATTATAAATGATGGCGGAGGGGGTGGGATTCGAACCCACGGACCCCTTACGAAGTCACTGGTTTTCTAGACCAGCTCCTTAAACCACTCGGACACCCCTCCATGTATGATGGCGACCCCAATCGGACTTGAACCGACGATCTCCTGCGTGACAGGCAGGCATGTTAACCACTACACCACGGGGCCATGATTGGTGGGCGATGACAGGTTCGAAATGCCGACATCCTGCTTGTAAGGCAGGCGCTCTACCAGCTGAGCTAATCACCCTTGTTTTTTTGGTGACCCGTACGGGATTCGAACCCGTGTAACCGCCGTGAAAGGGCGGTGTCTTAGACCGCTTGACCAACGGGCCAGTAAGAATTGGCAGGGGATGAGAGAGTCGAACTCCCACTGACGGTTTTGGAGACCGCTGTTCTACCATTAAACTAATCCCCTATGTATTGGGGTGGATAATGGGACTTGAACCCACGAATGCCGGAACCACAACCCGGTGCGTTAACCACTTCGCCATATCCACCATGGAGCGTGAGACAAGATTCGAACTCGCGACCTTCACCTTGGGAAGGTGACACTCTACCACCGAGTTACACCCACAAAATATTGTTTGGTGGGCCATCCGCGACTCGAACGCGGGACACCCTGATTAAAAGTCAGGTGCTCTAGCCGACTGAGCTAATTGCCCGTTTTGGCTGGGGTGGGAGGATTCGAACCTACGAATGCCAGAGTCAAAGTCTGGTGCCTTACCGCTTGGCGACACCCCAATCATATATATTATGCCTGAGCATTTGCTCTAGGGCCCAATACCTTGGTTGCGGGGGCCGGATTTGAACCGACGACCTTCGGGTTATGAGCCCGACGAGCTACCACTGCTCCACCCCGCGATGTTAATGGTGGGTAAGGATGGATTCCAACCACCGTACCTTTCGGAACAAATTTACAGTCTGTCGCCTTCAACCACTCGGCCACCTACCCATGAATTGGCTCCCCGAGTAGGACTCGAACCTACAACCTACCGGTTAACAGCCGGTTGCTCCACCATTGAGCTATCGAGGAATGTATTTGTCGGAGATGACCCTACCCTTACCAAAGATACTCTCTACCAACTGAGCTACAACGGCTTGTCTGTTATTGTATGGTGCGCTCGGAGAGATTCGAACTCCCGGCCTTCTGATTCGTAGTCAGATGCTCTATCCAGCTGGGCTACGAGCGCATAATATATTATTGGTGGAGGTAAGCGGGATCGAACCGCTGACCCCCTGCTTGCAAGGCAGGTGCTCTCCCAGCTGAGCTATACCCCCACAATATTAGCTTCATTCTTATTCTTTAATAAGAGAATAAGGATACAAAAGGGCTACCCATTACGGTAGCCTTTTGCTGGTTTACCTGGCGATGACCTACGTTCCCAGGGGCCTGCGCCCCAAGTATTCTTGGCCCTGAAGGTCTTAACTTCCGTGTTCGGTATGGGA
>NZ_SPQR01000026.1 GCF_004766055.1 Desulfosporosinus sp. Sb-LF
CATGCCTCATAGGCTGTCCGTTTGGTAACATTAACTGGAAATACCCTAGAGGTGGATTTGGAGTTTCGTGGAAAAACGGCTAAACATTTAGCACAACTATTAAGTTGCTCTTTGCCTTTTCAGATTTCGGCACCCCCTCTTCATGGTGTGTAATGTTCCTATGACATTAATATACCTAATCCTAATTCCAGTCCAAAGGTGGCATTTCACCTTCCAGTGAATGTGGTAACTTGAAATGCAAAAAAGGACTTGAGTAAAAAAATAATTTATCTACCACTATCTTAATCCTCTCTACTTCGTCAAATAGATGTAGTATAAGTTGAGGGGAGGAAATTTCAGATGTTTGATGCTGATAAAAAAGAAAAGGCTCTTACGGCTTTAACCGAGCTCTGCCATCATTGCGGAGATCAACATTCCGATGAGTGTCCGTTGGCTAAAGCTATGGTTGCTGTAAAAGCTATCCCTACCGCATAAAATGATTCCATGAAAAACCCGATATCCATGAAAAGAAGATCCCGCCGTAAATACGGCGGGATCTTCTTTTCACTTCATTAATAGCATTCCATATAATCTCCCTCACTTCAACCCCACCTTAAACACAAACTATACTTTGACCACTGAATTTTAACCTTTCCTCCAATCCTAGGGAATAAATTCTTTAATTAACGTTCTCATTTTCTAATTCATCGGAGGTAGGGTAAGCAGTCAAATTTTATTGGTCTTTCCTGAACCCCACATAAGCATCGACTTACAGGCAGAGGAATTCAGTTGGATCTAATGATAAAAATGGTAATAACGCTCTTTCCAATTACCATCTATAACCATTGACATAGTATAAATTAAAGTGTATCTTTCTAAATGAGAATAGTTATCATATTCATTCAGTGAGAGGAGGTAAATAATGATTCGGGGAATTAAAACTACAATACTTATTTTAACGATTCTGGTAATCACATTTAGTCCTATTAAAGTGTGGGCCTCAACTCAAGCATCGGACAACATGACCAGGGCGGAACTCTCTATCGATCAAGCCTTAACGGAGACAAACCAAGGGCATTTATCAGAAGCGAAACAAAACTATCAAAAATTCCGCGATAATTGGGGCGAAATTGAAGATGGCGTAAAACAGGAATCTAGCGATGCGTATAAAGATATTGAATCCAATTTGGGTCAAGTGGATTATGCTTTTATGCAAACTAAACAAGAGAATATAACCCAGGCCTTACAAGGGCTTAGAAACGTGAATCAGAAGTTTATCCGTGGAGAGTTCCCCAAGGGCCAACAGTTCAAACAAGAGAATATTTCACTAAGTGATTTCATCGTTCTATTGCAACAAGCTAAGATCAAAGCCCAAGATCATCAACAGCAACCAGCGCTGACCGAGATTTCGAAAGTGCGGGAATCCTGGTTAAGTGTGGAAGGAGTTGTAGTTGCTCAATCCGCAGCCGTTTATCGTGATTCGGAAAGAGACATGGTCACTGTAAATGCGATGCTTTCAGCGAATCCACCCAATTATCAAAATGCGATTCAACTATTGGATCAGATGATTAATTACTTGAGCCCACTGGCAGGTAAATCCGGGTATACGTTTTGGGATGCCGCTATGATCCTAATACGTGAAGGCCTTGAAGCGCTCTTGGTTATTGCTGCTTTACTGGCTTTTGTCAAGAAGTCTGGCAGAACCAAGGGAAACGGATGGATATGGCTAGGGGTTTCAGGGGGTCTACTTCTCAGCCTTGTTGTCGCGATCATTGTAAAGTATGTATTCTCTTCCGGCGCATTTGGTAGTAATAATGCTCTGATCAATGGATGGACCGGAGTATTTGCAGCTGTTATGCTCCTATACATGAGTTATTGGCTACATAGTCAATCCAATGTTGCTGATTGGCAAAAGTATATCCGCAATAAAAGCGAATCTGCTTTGGATACTGGACGGATGGTTTCCTTAGGAGTTCTTTCTTTTCTAGCTGTCTTCAGGGAAGGAACAGAAACAGTGTTGTTCTTTATCGGGATGGTCAATCAAATTAGTATGCAAGCACTTGTGCTTGGTCTAGTCGTCGGATTTGGTTTACTTTCCGCTCTAGCTTATTTAATGATTCGCTTAGGATTGAGGCTTCCTATCCGCCCCTTTTTCATGGTTTCCAGTGTGATCGTCTTTTACCTATGTATTAAGTTTACCGAAATGGGGATTCATGGTTTGCAATTGGCCGGTACAATACCATCTACAACTGCTTCGAGTATACCTAATATCGACTTCATTGCTCTATATTCATCATGGCAGAGCGCTCTTCCCCAAATTGCTTTAGTTATTAGTGCCCTAGGCGTAATTCTTTGGAAACGGTTAACTGCCAAAAAACACAGGGTAAAAGAATCGCACGTAATACGTTAAAAAAGTCCAATTAAATATTTTGGAGGAAATTTCAATGAAATCATCTCGCATAATACTTACTTTAACTCTCGTAATCAGTCTAGGAATTATTGCCGGATGTGGCGCAAATAACACAACTCCCACGACGCCAAGCACTTCCACACAAGCAACAAAAACAGATCAAACAACATCCCAAGACACATCTAAACAAGGGACATCTACTCAAACACCTTCAGTCATTAAAACAGGCGTAGCAAAGATGCTTAGCATCACAGCAGATTTGAAAACGGCTATTGACGCTGGAGATGAAGCAAAGGTTAAAGTGACTGGGCCTCAGTTAGAAGATGCTTGGAAACCCTTTGAGGATGACGCAAAACAGAAATACCCCGATCTTTATAAAAGAGTAGAAGAATCTCTTGATCCGACTATAGCGTGTTCGAAGGCAAGCCCTCTGGACAAGCAAATTCTCGGGAAATTAAATGAAAATTTAACCCAGGCATTAAATGAATTAGCAGCAAAAGAATAGTATGTAATAATCCCATTTACACACAACAAAACATAGGCATCAATCTCGTTTGGAAGTATCAAAAAGCCGCTCGACTTCTGAACAGAACCCCTAAAAACAGACATTGAAAGAAAAAGACCTCCTAATTGTAGAATTTAAGAATCTGCAGTAGGAGGTTTTGTTATGAAATATTTTGGAGAACTAATTATTCTAGAAGTGTATTAGATGAAGGAAAATGGAAAACTTCAATTTTACAGCTCTACAGTGACCAAGGGTTTCAATACACTTCAACGGGGTATTTCAGCCTAAGTTCATGGCCCTCATACGTGAACGCGAACAGACAGTGTAGCTAATGATCTGGCTGTTGCATAGGTCAAGAATTGTGGAAAGGTAGAGTTATAAAGCTTTAGAATTTATTCTGCATCAATAAGTAAGCATATCACTGGATTACTTCGAACCATAATGGAGATTGATCCTCAGGGTCGCCATTATAATTAACAGTTATCTCTACGTTCTCCTGTATATCTTTCCATGCATAGAAGTCAATCGATTGGTTTTCAATATTCGTATGATATCTCGCATTAGGTGAGTAGGAATGATTATATATCGAGCCATATCCCAAAGCAAGAGCTTTATCCTCTCCCCAACGGAAGATGTAGTTTGAAAGTATGCTCCCCCTCATGCGCTCCCATTCTGTTTTAGGTATAACTATTACAGGCACTCCCTCTATAAATTCCCCCTTTTTAATATTGCGCACCGCAAATATTCCCCGACCATATTTTTGAGTATTTTTCATAATAACTGGTCGCAACGTATTACTACTCCCTTCAAATTAAATCATTAATCAAAGGTTTCTAATTTCCATCCGGCTTGATTAATCAAACTACTTTTCTTAAATTACTAATGGAATTAACCATGTCCTTTTCCATCAGTGTTTGGCGTTGGACCGTGTCCTTTTCCGTCACTATCAGGCGTTAAACCGTGTTGACCGTCAGTTGGCATTGGGCCATGTCCGATACCTAGTCCACTTTGTGGCATCGGTGCTGCTGGATGTTGATCCATATGGCCGTCTGTTGCCATTAGGCCTCCTCCGGTACCGAATCCACCTTGGGGCATCGGTGTTCCTGGACCTTGATTCATGTGGCCGTCTGGTGGCATTAGGCCCACTCCGGCACCGAATCCACCTTGCGGTATTGGTGCTCCTGGACCTTGATTCATATGGCCGTCTGTTGGCATTAGGCCTCCTCCGGCACCGAATCCACCTTGCATTGTACCACCAGGTGGTGGGGGCATATGTCCATCCGGAGGAGCTTCCCATCCCGATGGCAGTTGACCACCGAGATGCGCATCGGAAGTCATTCCTATATGAAAATCGTTCGATATACTGCCCGGAATGTGTATATCATGTGGTATGGGTTGAATGCCATACAAATCGGTCGAGGGGGTACCGAAGCCTATAACTGCATGTCCAGATATAGCATCTGCCGTGCTACTAATCGCTTGGCTAAATGTAGTCATGGAAATTCTTTGGTCGAGACCGATAGAAAGTTTCTCTAAAGACTCTTCTGTTAAGGAAAGCAAATTATCCATTTCTATAGGTGAAATAGTATAACCATCGGTTGCTTCGGTAGGATTGCTTAGTAGTAACCTTAGAAAAGCAGCATCAGTCACAGCACGACAAATAAGATCATAGATTGAGCCTTTGGCCATTAATAACTACCTCCTTGTAATGATGTTCTGGTTTTCTGTGTTTCACTTTCTTTTTCCGGAAACATGAAAACCCTACGACAATATACTAAAAAACATATCTTCTTCAACTCATCATGGAAACTCCTTTCCGTCCGATATTATTTAATCATCAGCTTGTCTAAGAAGTAGAGCTAATGTTTTGCCTCTTCATTGGGAAGAATACACCTGTCTGATATCGTGAAGACGACGAGTTGAAACTTGTTCCAGACTTTGGTGTAGATACATGTTTTCCCTAAAAAATTCTCTGAAATCCTGCTGTTTAAGCACTAACATCTCGCATCGTTCTAGTGCCCGCACAGTTGCAGTACGTGGTATGTTCAACAATAAAGCTATTTCGCCAAAGTATTCACCAGCTGTTAAAGTAGCAAGCGCTTTGTATTGCTTACTAGGGGCATGCCAGATTAATACGTCTACCTTGCCGGATTTAATAACATAAAACTTGTCACCAACAGTACCTTGATGGATAATTACCGATCCAGTTGCAAATTGTTCCGCGGATAATTTAGAGACCAAAGAGGAAATCTGAGGTGCAGTAAACTCGCTAAATATGGGCATCCGCTTGATAATTTCGTTACATTCTATATTACGTATGAATTTACTTTCAATGTTATCAAACTTGGCAGCCAGACAATGAAAATCTACTTTAGTAAGAACGTACACTTCGGTCAAATTCTTTGCCTGCACTGTAGCAGTTCGTGGGATCTCTTTGAGTAAAGCGATTTCTCCAAAATAATCCCCTGCAGACAGCCTTGCCACCACTTGCTCCAAGCCGTCTATTGGTGCAATTACATCTACCTTGCCAATTTTGATAATGTAAAACTTATCACCTATTTCTCCTCTAGTAATGATGTTATTGCCTGGATAGAAAGTTTCCGTACGCAGCAGATATTTTACACTTTCTATTTGATCTTCATCCAACTCCACAAACATAGGAACTCTCTTCAATATATGGGTTGTAGTTTTACCCTTTGAAAGCAAATCCGTAGTAAGGGAGGATGCCCAAGGCATGCCCGCCAGTAGATGGGACTCTGCTACTTCGCGTTTTTGCCAGTAAAGCCCATCGTAGACTGAAACCAGTGTTTGTTCTAGGATGTGTAAACCGACCAAATTGGTAATATCATTAATTAATTTTGTAAGAACAACTTGATATATTTCTGCCAATTCAATAATATCTAGCTCAGTCTGGGATTGGTCAAATACCTGTCCATCTGAAAAAGATATTTCATAATTAGCTGCAATAGTAAATAAGTTAAGTTTGTGCTCAGATGCTTTGGCCTTTCGATGTCCCCAAATATCAGCACAGCGTCGGAAAAGGCTATGGTAAAATTGGGCAAATACTATGCGTAAAAACTCCTTATCAGTAATCAATTGGCTGGACGTTTCATCGGTAGGTAAGGGGGCATGTTTGTGTAACGCAGCTGAGTATAGAAGCAGGCTGAACCAGAGGCTGAATACAGTAGAAAGTAGCAGCCCTGAAGTAGCCCAAGGGAACACAAATTCTGACCAGGTTGCAGCTAAAACTAAGATAAGCGCCGTGTCAAATAGAACCCAGGTGTACTCAAAACCGGTGCGGGAGAAAATAATAATATTAGTTGAGAAGCAGATCAAACTTAGCCAGCAAATAAAAGTTATTAAGTGAACTATCACCAAGTCGATAGCTGAGGAGGCGTTCAGATTGCTTGTAGCTGTATACAATGCGATGATAAACACTGATGATTGAGCTAATATCAAAGTTTTTTCGGTCTGGGTTAATGATTTGAAATTTTGGGCAAGAACTAGGATCGCCCCTATGAAGATGGCTATACAGAATAAGAGATTCAATACATGTGCGAGTTGGAAATAGAAGAGGACTCCCCTCCAGATTGGATGGATCATCAGAATGATTTGCCAGACGAAGGCAGCAAATAGGGTAAACAGTCCAATGCCCCAAATTTGAAATACTAGCTGCCAAATTGATTTTTCGTAATAACGCTGGATAAGCATAGCTTGATGATAAGCCAACAAAGTGACTATGGTACCGGCTATCGGGATAATTAAAAGGAGAGAATTCTCTAAGTTCCAACTAATTAATAGAACCACGGCTATAATGCTCATCATACAGCCAAAAAGAAGAGGCAATTTCTGAAGCAGGCGTTGTAGACCAAGGGAGCGTGTCAAGTGTCGAAGCATTTGCGTCAATTTTATGATTAGCGAAAGCACGATAGGTAGTCCAAAACCTAGAATCATTAGAGAAATAAATAGATAAGAAAACAGGCCACCTTTGCTCCATAAGTGGAGAATGATTTGGGCAAAACGAACTTTCCAAAAATATAGGGCCATGAGAATGGCCAAGCAGGACCATATTGCAGCCAGGACACCGTAAAAGGACATGATGATTTCTTCGCGATTGAAATGTACACGCCGAATAATTTTGTTTTTTAGATCAGAGCGGATGAATTGGAGGGATTTACTACGAAGAAGGGGTATTTCTAACCAGTCCATCAAGATAAAATAGCCATCTAGTTGTAATAGTGGATTTAGGTTAAGGAAAAACGTCATAAATGATAAATAGGCCGCTTTAAAGAACAATTGATTAAGAGAAGAGTACGGAAAATGCCACATGTAAATGGAAAATGCCCCACATAGGATCAAACCGGAATATGGTCCTGCCCAAGATACGATCATACGGGCTTTCTTTGGGGCCAGCCAGATATCCATTGTGTCTACAAAAGCAGCTGGCAGGCCGAAAAACATTAACACTCCACCTCGGTGTACCCTGCGACCGTAACTATGGCAAGTGTAAGCATGCGCTGCTTCATGTATGGAAACTATAAGCATGTTAATCAGAATTATTGAAAGTATGCCGAGAGAATAAGAATTGGCATGTTGGATAAACGAGTATTTGGCGTTCACGGCTATGTTCCAAAAGGCATAAATTCCATAAACAGATACCAGTAAATAAATCCATTGCATAGGTTTGCTACCAAGAATAAACAAGCCAAATCGATATGTTTGAGCAATGAAGCGGTCGATTCCATTTATGGACAGTTCTAAGTGCTTGAACCCCTGCCAAAACCGATTTGCCCAGTACCCTAAACTATTGTGCTCCATCCTTTGATGTAAGTTGGAATAAAGGTGAACAGGCTTGATCCTAAGGAAATGCGCCTCTTTAAGTTGAGTGACCAAATTTCCTACTCTATTAAAGGCAAAAGTTCCATATTCTTTATAAAACTCAACGACTAGGTCTTTCACAGTGTGGCTGCCATCCATTAGAGTCCAAAGAAAATAGTCTTTAGACGATAGTTTGATGTATGTATTTGCTTCTTGATTCTTGAGTACGTAGTACTCTTCTTTTTTACTGCTCTGCTGACAGGTTTCCTCCCAAGTTTCTATGCGCTGGGGAGAAAAGTTTGCGAAATTAGCCTTTTGTTTGAGTGGTCCCCACAAACCCGATTCTTCGATGGAACCTTCATGATCAGCCGACGTAGGATCGAAAGAAGGAACCGGATTGGCCCTTTTTGCAATTATCATCCATATATTTCCGAGAGTTTTTGCGGTGGAGTCTTCCATAAGCTAACCCCCATTTGTACGCCACTTACATTAAATTTAATCAATTATTTTAATTCGGGCATTTCAACAGGCTCTTCCTTAAGCTTGCAGATACCACAATACAGGGTGTCGTCGACAACAATTGCTTTTGTTAGACCAATAGAATTAACGTAAAGTGATATGATTGAGGGCATAGTCGTTGTGTGTTGCTTGCATACAGCTCGGCCACAAAACCGACAAACTCCGTGAGCAGGCCGCTCACAATACCAACAGTTCATTGATAAATACTCCTTTTTATTAAAAGTTTCACTAAGTATACCGTTTATTGCAACTAATTCTTTTATAAACCATTTTAACCACTTCATAAATCCTGGAGGTTTGTTCAGCGTAATCTGCAATTATTTTATCGTTATTTTCTTTGAAAGGAAAAGATTCTCATTTACTCAGTTATTCTTTACTTCCTACTCCCATTCTCGGATTTATGTCGCTCATCATTCTCTCCAGTTCATCTAAGTCTATGTTTCTTTGTTTCTTTACACCACCACTTTTAGTAATTGTTACGTTAGAACCAACACTGCGGATACTAAAAAACAACACATCCCATACGACATGATATTTTATCAGACCCGAATAGTCACTTTTATGCTTTCCATATTTTTTTTCGATATCCTTCTGAGATCATGAAAATAATCTATGATTTGAGCGGAAGAATTCTTATCCCATCGAACTTTTTTATACATGGGGAGGGCGTTTTCCCTATTCCTATATACATTTACGCAAAACCCTCAATTCTTCCGCGTATTTGTATATTTACGCGTAAGAGTGCGACCCCCCTAAACAAAAAGTTCCCTTGGAACTAACGTCCGCGGGAAAATAAAACGGTCTGTAATATATTTACAAAACTCTCAAAACCGCTGATACCATGCTATTCGCGTTCTATCACCACGACTGTCTCAACGTGCGTGGTCACCCCACATCGGCTTGATAGAAAGCACGTTGACGCCCCGCATTGGCTCTATAGAAAACAGTTGATTTATTAATGGCAATTACTTTATCCACGTGCCTCGTCTGGGCACAATGTCGTAAAGTATCTCAATAGAAATCACATTGAAACTGAGGAATGTCAGTTTAGAAAACTATCGACAAATCTTCAGCTTTCATCATCTATTAGATGATATAACAACTATTTTATATTATTTTAGACAGATCAACATGGCTCAGAAGAGTGTTATTATCCACTTAATAGCTACAGACATATTAGAATATCACTCTAATATGTCTGTAGTTTTCTTGTGTTAATTTAAACAGTTCTAAAATCCCCTACACTTTGTGGATAATGACTATTGAGACTACCCCATTTCCACAATTCTACGGTAGGAGCCCTTGGGATTAGTTCGATTGAGAACAAACTACAGGACGATTAATTCATAATCTCGGCTACCCATACCGATTTCTTCACCATGTTGCATTTGGATAGTACCGTCTATATAGGAGCGCAAACCTTTGAACTTATCCGCACCGGATTCATGATTGCAAGAAAGGTGAGAGTCAGAGAATCCAAGCTGTTTATTAACCAGATCATAGCTAGCCTGGTCAAGAGCTACAGGATCAGTGGAAGCCAAAAAACCGATATCAGGAACAATAGGGGCGTCACTCCAGGATGCGCAATCACAATCAGGAGTAATGTTTATGAGAAAGTTTATATAACCGATACGTTTTTCATGTGCTTTAGCAAAGCCATATCCATATTCGGCCATCCGTTCAAGAAAAGCTTCTAAGTCTGTCTGCCAGTCGATCCCGTTGGCCTTTACTGAGCAAACGGTTAGACACTCACCACAGCCGATACATTTATCCAAGTCAACTTGTGCTTTCTCATTCACAGTAATCGCATGTTCAGGACAAACTTCGCTACATTCACCACAGCCAATACATTTATCTTGATCGACTATAATCTTAGTGCCATGCTGCTCTTTTTTACCAACCGCTGGCGCACCACCCATGGCAAGATTTTTTATGGTCCCACCAAAGCCACCCATCTCATGTCCCTTAAAGTGAGATAATACAATTACGCTGTCAGCGTTAACAATATCTTTAGCCAGCTTTACTTTCTTGAAATGTTTTTTATTTATTTCTACTTCAGTAATATTATCACTGCGTAGTCCATCAGCTATGATAATTGGTGCACCTGTAACTGTATAATCAAAACCATGCTCCAAGGCAGTCAGTAAATGATCAACCGAATTATGCCGACTTCCACCGTAGAGTGTATTAGTATCAGTTAGGAAGGGTTTAGCACCCTTTTCCTTAATTTTATCCACCACTTGACGCACAAAAAGAGGACTAATAAAGCCATCACTGCCGCGTTCACCAAAGTGCAATTTAATAGCTGTAAGATCATCCTTTTGAATGAGCTCATTAAAACCCGCACGATCAAATAAGGTTCTAATTTTGCTAATTTTATTGTTCTTGTCTGATCTTGACCGTAGATTTACAAAGTATACTTTACTGGACATTCTTTTTCCCCTCTCATATTAAATAATGTTAAATCAATATCTATTGAACCATCTTGAGTTAACTCCAAGTCAATAGGTTTTCAGCTTAAAGTTTGCTATAATCTTCATCGTTTACTGTTTCCAATCACTCTTTGGAAGATCCTTCTTCAGGCGCTTCAACAGTAATGGGATACTATTTTAAACTCACATGCGACTCTCATTTGTCTGTTTATCCCTGTGGCTTTAAGAGACCATAGAAATAGGAGGCTGTTGCACCACCATCAATTAAGAAGTCAGCACCAGTGATGAATGCTCCCTGCGGGCTCATCAGCAATTCTGCCACACTGGCTACCTCATCTGCTGTTCCCTGACGGCCTGCCGGGCATTTGTCAAACATATTCTTATAGAAATCACCTCTGGGGCCGTTAAACTCCTCAATGGCCAGCGGGGTAAAAATGATTCCCGGAGAGATGGAATTGATTCGCGCACCTCTGTCACCCCATTTAATAGATTCCGCCATAACCCTCTTTTCGTTGCAACGTTTCGCCATCTGATAAGCGTGCAAGGTATCTTTGATATTCTCTGGCTGAAGCACTTCCAGTTTCAAAAGCTCTTCAGCCGGAGTGCAAGCCAGCTGCTCATCCACTTCCGCACTCAGTGCAGGCATCCGGTGACCGGACTGGCTGGAAATCGTCACACCGGTACCACCGTCCTTAATAACCCTCCCGACTTCCTCTAGCAGAACAGCAGTGCCGTACAAATCCACCTTCAAAATCGCTTCAATCGGTGCCTGGCTGGGGGAAACACCAGCAGCATTAACGAACATGGAGATTTCACCATACTTCTGTGCTTCCGCAATCAGGCAACGTATGGAATCTCTGGATGAGAGGTCCATCTCCATCGGAACCACGTCAAATCCCGCTTCATTCATAATTTTAGCAATAGTCTGCGCATTCTCCAGCTTCTTATCGCCAACAACAAGCTTTTTGCCAAAGCCCATTCTTCTAGCAATAGCCATACCAATCTGACCGGCACCGGTCCAAATCATGACCTCTTTCATTCGGCTATTCCTCCTTTAGATGCACTCTCCTAGATAAAAAGGTTTCTCCTGTCTGTCATTAAAGTTTGTTGTATTCTTCATCATTTACAGCTTCAAGCCATTCGTTGGAAGCGCCCTCTGCCGGAACTTCAACTGCCAGATGTGCAAACCAACTGTCGCAGGCCGCGCCGTGCCAATGCTTAACCTCTGCGGGAATGTTCACAACATCGCCCGGATGCAGTTCCTGCACGTTTTTGCCCCATTCCTGATACCAGCCACGACCAGCCGTTACAAGCAGAATTTGACCGCCCTTGTGATGAATATGCCAATTGTTGCGGCACTTCGGCTCAAACGTCACATTGCCGATACCAACGCCTGTTGTTGTCAGCATATTCAGATGTGCCTGACCGATAAAATATTTGCTGAACATTTCCGGTAAGGATTCCCCGATTGGGAAGATTGCCCCTTTGCTCCAATCAATCAATTCACTCATTATATTTTCCTCCAGTTTCTTATTTTTCAAATTGCTTTACAGCTGCATTCACACAGTTCAGTGCATTCAGGCTGCGTGGGTAGCCGATGAACGGCAGGCACTGAGAAACGACCTTGATGAGAAACTGCTTGTCATTACCCAGCTTCATATTGGCAGCAGCGTGGCTGATCAGCTGTGGCTCACAGCCGCCCTGCGCGGACAGAAAACAGAACGTAATCATTTCACGTTGCTTATAGTTCAAACCGGTGCGGGTGTAATAATCACCGAAGCAGTTATCCGCCAGCCAGTGGTTGATGTGACAGCTTTCCTCGGGACCGGATTTCCAGAAATCCCGCATTCCATCTCCGAAGATATCAACCTGTGCCTGCGTGCCGGACTCACGCCGGTTTTCGGTCGTAGTGGTTGCCTGCCCGTCTAATGGCAGCGCAACGCCCCGCGCTTCCAGCACCTCATTGACCGCCTTTAAGAACGGAAACACCCTCCCTATGCCAAGATACGCCACTGACTGATAGACGATCTCTTTTGCTTCCACGGGCGTCACGCCGAAGTTCAGCGCGGCGGGCAGCATAGCGCGGAACTCGTCGATACCCTGACAACCAAGCATCGTCGCCAGGATCGCCATGAAGCGGGTGCGGTCGTCCAGATCGTCGTGACCCACCACTTCGTCAAATGCAAAGTTGTCGAAGCGCTCGATAAATTCTGGATCGGTTTTCAGAAACCCCGAAACATAACCGGGAAACATTTTTTCATGATACGCTTTCGCGTTTTCCGTAATTGCCATGATAGAAACCTCTTTTCAAACCAAATATGTGCTTACAGGCACATTCTGAAGATACTTTCAATATCCGTGGGTTCAGTGGCATGAGCGCGAATATCGAAAAGAGGAACTGGATTATTCCCGAATAAAATTGGTGTAGATTTTGTCTTCCTTCACTGGGAGCTGTACGCCGGCCTTAGTGCCAGCCTCTTTGCACTTTAGAAACCACGCCATATTCCTGGCAAGCACGCGCATGATCTGCAATCCTTCCAAGTCTTTTTTCACATCTTCCGGTACGGCACCGTGAACCATGTTCCAATAGCGAGAAGCAATAATCGGCATCTCCGATATGGTGAAATACTTATTGAGTTGGTCAAATGTGGCGGTTGTCCCTGCTCTTCTGGCGGAAACAACGACTGCAGCCGGTTTTAAACAAAAAGACTGTCTGCCTGCTTGCAAGTCCGCATAAAATGCGCGATCCATGAAAGAAGTAATCGCACCGCCTGCGGCCGCATAATGGACAGGAGAACCAAAAATAAATCCATCGGCACCTTTGGCGAGATCAAGGAAGTCATTGACACGGTCCGAAAAAGCGCAGCGTCCGGTTTTTGCGCAAGTTTTGCAGGCAATACAACCGGCCAGAGGTTTTATCCCGATCTGGAATATCTGTGTTTCAATTCCCTCGGTATTTAGCGTCTTTGCCACTTCTTCCAGCGCAGTATAAGTACAGCCATTGGCGTGAGGGCTACCGTTAACTAATATAACCTTCATTATTCTTTCCTCCGTTCGTTTTAGATACCTCTATATACCGTTTCTACCTAGACTGTTTTTCCCATTTCATATGCCTGCTGCATGGTTGGGCTACCGTCGATGTCACCCTTGCGCCATACTCCGACGCCGTAGACAACACCTTTTTCTGTTGCACCGTTTAGACAAAACGTAAATCCGCGAAAGCCGTCAAGCGTCCTTTCCATGGATTGCTTACTGCTGTCGGCGGCGGTAACTATGAAATAGAATTCCTTTCCAGCGATTTCCTCATATCTCGGAACCGTTCGATCAATCAGCGTTTTCATCTGTGCGTCCATCGTATAGAAGTACACCGGCGTCGCCATGACGATCACATCGGCGGCAATCATTTTCTCCAAAATTTCCGCCATGTCATCCTTCTGAACGCACTTATGGGTGTCGTAGCAGGTCTCGCACCCAGTGCAGTAACCAATTTTTTTGTCTCTCAAAAAAATCTTTTCTGCCTGATTGCCTGCTTCTTTTGCCCCAAGCATAAACTGGTCGCAAAGTAGATCGGAGTTTCCGCCTTTCCTCGGGCTGCCAGACAGCATCAATACTTTTTTATTCATATACTAATCCTCCGATCTTTTTAGCTCTTTTTCTTTATCAACCACTACCTGTTCATATGTTGCAATTTTGTAATCCAGGCGTTCCAGCGTTTTCTTCATATCTTCCATTCTTGTTATGAGTTGCTTACGTTGCTCGATAAATAGTTCTTTTCTGGCCTCAATGGTCGTATCACCCTGTTGAAACAGCCCAACATATTCAATTAATACTTCAATCGGAAGACCTGCACTTCGCATACATTTAATAAATTCGACCCACTTACAGTCTTCTTCCGTATAATCCCTGATTCCACTTTTATTGCGGTTGACACTAGGAATCAGTCCGATTCGCTCATAATAGCGGAGCGTATCCTGTGAAAGAACAAACTTTTCACTTACTTCGGCAATCATCATTGCGGTTCACCTCCTGATATTCAGATCATAACACTTGGAGTGAACTCCAAGTCAATAGAGATCAGTTAAATTGCATGAAACCTAGTTCATTTTCCACCTATATACCGGTATGCTCATAATCGTTCCTCCTATGAATTATCAAGTCTAATAGACGGTCCATCTGAAAGTTACTTACTCCAATTGCCCTGATTTTTCCCTCAAGATACAATTCCTCCATAGCACGCCAAGAACCATATACATCGCCGAATGGTTGATGGTTTAAATACAAATCCAAATAATCCAATTGCAATCTTTTTGACTATTTGCGATATTATGGCATTCTCGTCACCATTATCGAAACAAATGTGACCGTGGAGCGATTAGCTGAGTTTAAAAAGAATGTCATGATTGGTTTAGATGAAGTCATAATTATATTAGAGAAATATTGCGGTATCTCTCATGATAACGCTGCTGAGTTATTCTCGACATTCATCTTTCATGCCTGCGGATTAAACAATAGCTGTAATTTAAATCCCCTTATTAAAGAAGCCATGAAAATGGCTGAAATACCTAAACTAAAATTAGATTTTGCACAAAACTTAAATAAATTTGTACTAATGTGTTTAAAAAGTTATATGAAAGAATAAGGTTATCAATAGAATTTTATCCTATTTTATATCCTACATCTGCTAGCTGACGTGCTAGATTTAATGCTTGGAAAAGGATCGGCTTATATTTAGACGTCATTCGCTAAAGACCCATATTTTAAACGTATCTTTAATACTTTTAACTTCCAGTTATTCTTAGTAAGTTATCCGAAGTTAGGCGTAAAAAAACTCAAGTCTGATTCGGACTTGAGTAAATTCGAAGAAGAATATGTTGAAATCTGCTGACCTAACTTTAATAGCGCGAAACCGTGGGGATATGACAGCCCCTATGGGGATTGAATCTTTTGCCTCTTTTAAATTCGTATTGTTTCTCTCTAAAGGATTTACATAAAAGGAATCTGATACTGTATTGAATAGATAAGTTAATGCAGCGCCACACAAACTGCTTATTTTTCCCGTTGCCCCAAGATGCTCTTCTAAACTTTGAGCCGCAGTTTTGGCAGAAAATCTTCCCGAAAAAGGCATATTCGCTCGTAAAGGCACTTTTGCTCGTCCGGGAATATCCCCGCATATTTGATCGTCTTTTAAACTCCGTCTGTACTGCAGCAAACTGTTCCTTATTAATAATCGCTGGGTGGGAGTTCTCAACGTAATATTGCTGAACAATCCCTTTATTTTTCACTCGCTTCTTGGTCAAGAAATCGACGGTATGAGTCTTTTGAAGCAGAGCCTCACCCATATATTTCTCATTCTTTAATATTGACTTTACAGTGCTTGCCCACCATGTTACCTTTCCAGCACCGGTAAGTACACCATCATGTTCTAAGCCTTTTGCGATCTTCAAGTCAGACTTGCCTTCAAGGAACTCTCTGTATATCCTTTTAATTATTTCTGCCTCCTCCGGCACAATAACCAACTCACCCTTCTCGTCTTTCGTATAGCCGAGAAATCTATTGTGATTAACAATGACCTTCCCTTCCTGAAAACGGTAGGCAATCCCCATCCGAGTGATCTGCGATATGTTTGAACTTTCCTCTTGCTGAGTCCAAGGAAACATATAGCTTTGGAAATACTTAACAGGTCTTATAACAGGTCGGTTCCTGGAGATAGCAGCTTAAAAGCAAATTTCATTAACTGAACGTCATCGTGTCTGATCCGGTCCAGTATCTCCTCATTTAAATTCATTTCTTCGTACAGGGAAGGGTTATTCATTAAATAATTCCTGAATTTGTCCAGATCATAGCAGGCCATAAAGGAAAGTTTAATAAGTTTAATAATCTTTTCATCTGTTTCCAGGTTACCGGTAAGTTTTAAGTGTTCGGGTATCTCGTTAAACCCCTGTTCCATTTCTTCGTAGATCTCTAACCCCTGGTCACGAACCCATTCTTTTATGGTTTGTGCCTTTGTCTCATTTAATCCGTGGCAGCGGGAACTTTCAAAGCAGAAAGAATATTTTCCCCCGCCCAACATGTCCACAGGCGCAATACGGCAGGACCAGGGCCGCTCCGGGTAAACCCTGCATCCCTTTGGTGTGATGAAGGGACATTTTAGGTTATTCTCCTCGGACATCTTGATTTGCACAACGGCAAAGCCGAGGTGATGCACAGGTACTTTAAGGGTATATTTCTCCAGAAATTCTCCTGAAGAAATGCCCAGGAAATTCTTCATCCGCAGGACATCGTAAGGAGTGATGTAAATATTGATGTCCCTGCAACACTTTTTAAAACAATCCAACCCATCATGGCAATGAAAATTAAACTCACTGTCCTCATCTAGGACTAAATTTCGGTGATCCATAAATTTGCCCCCTTTAGAAATCCCTTATTATTATAAATCATCTTCTGGGGATATGGTAGTTAAATAACCATTGCTGAATGAGCTATCATGATTGTGGGTATTCCCAATGGGCGCTTCTTCATTGTTGGATCAGCTGCGATGCAGACCCAGTTAAATAATTCCGACCTGGGATGATATCGAAACGATCCGTTCACTTTCTGCCTGTCTCAGAGAGGCCAGAGTCTAGCCGTGAGCTGGAAATGATCTAGATGATTGGTGGATAATTGAGATTCGTATCCGCGTGCCGGATCACGAGATACTAGCACATCCAATTCCAGCTGTGGCATGCCCGTGACAGCAGCTCGCGCTTTCTCAGGTGTCCCCGCAGGTACGATGACGGTTCTCCAAAACGCACTGTTTCTTGGCCTATGCCAGAATACCTGCCTGTCAGTGTGGCACCTCCCTTTCCGCTCACAGTCCCAAACACTTCATACGCGCCTTGTCAAAGACCGATCTGACGAGAGGCATTATACTCTCTTTTCGGGTAGGAAAACTTGTTGCAAAAAATACATAAAGGCAGAAAACCCGCCTCATATCCTCAGCTTCAGGTTCGCTGTTATTTCTTGGACAAAACTCTTTGTACTTAAAAAACGAGGTTGAAAGCAATCATCGCTCTCAACCTCATTTTATACTCCTTACAGTCTATTGGTTCGGTGGAATTAGTGACGCTAATAATTTCAGACACACTTCCTTTGACCTTAGGAACCTAGAATAGCGTCCTCTTCAGCTTGAGTGATTGTTTCTGCAGTTACGAGACTATCCAAGGCAGTTTTAATTCCATCGATTGCTCCTTTATTGAAGGCACCCCTGTTCATGTCACCCTTATGAGAAATAACGGCATCTGCTTGGTCTTGGGTAATCGTACCTGCTGTAACGAGAACATCTAAAGCCGTTTTAACTCCATCTGGTCCCTTGACT
>NZ_SPQR01000027.1 GCF_004766055.1 Desulfosporosinus sp. Sb-LF
CGATATCCCATCGTGCTCTGATTATTTTAAACAATGTCTTGAGCGCCATATCCATGCAAGTTGTTATAATCATGATTTGTGCGCGCTTCTTGTTCTTATGTTTTATTGCAAATTTACAAAACGCAATGGTTGCTCCACGTTGTCCATTGTGAAAGTTGACTGGTACACTTCTACTTTCTCAAATCCCTTTTCATGTTTCCATACCTCAACTGCCTCCGTCTTATTGACCGTCCTTCTGGCTAACCTCAAACTATTATTATTATTGTTTTTTGCTCTTACAATTGCTTCAATTCCAAGACTTTTGCAGTGGTTAATCCAAACGGAATTACAGGCAAGAGCATCATAAACGACAATATCAATCAACTTCTTATGATTCTTCACCACACTTGTAATCAGCCTTTTCCCTACGTTCAACTCTCCTTCATCCTTTGAAGAGGCATCTTGTGCGGGCTTGTACATCTCAAAGCCAATAACCAGTTTGGGACCATTTCCTACTAATGACATTACCGCACCACTATGAAAACAATGAGTCGTTTCACCTTTGGTGTTTTTCAAACATTCTGAGCAACTTTTCTTACTGCTCCCGAAAAACTTTGTTCCATCTATAGCTGCAACCGTATATCCATCAATTGTACCGTTCTCAAAAACCTTATTCTCAACAGACTTTTTTACGATGTGATAATTGATTTTGTCTAGCCCGTTTATATCGATAACTTTAAGCGTGTCTCTAATTACATCAATCTGTGGCATCTTTGTTCCCCGGGGAAATAGTTTACTAAATTCATGATTCTTAATCATCAGATTCAGTTCATTAAAGCTCTTTATCCTAAGCAAGAAACCAAGAAGCACAGGCAAAACTACTTGTCCTGTGCTATAAGTGGGGTTAACTCTTCCGTCAGTGAGTTTATTCAAACCATTATCAATATGGTAAACATTCTTCATATAGTTTACTAATTTTGCAAAATAGTTTTTCCTCATTTCATCCTCTCTTCCCTTCAATTTTATCAGAAAGAGAGGGCTGACAAAACACTAAAAACTCCGAATTTGATACACTTTTTAAATCGGTAGAAATACCAGCGAAATCAATGGGTTGACAGTGGTAGAGGCTAAAGTACTGACAAATGAGTGCGTAGGCCTACATCATTAGGCCGTAGGTAATATTTAGCACATGGTTCAATATTTTGCTCTAGCAAAAGGAACATTACCGATAGGCAATATCTGGTACATTGTCTTTTTGATTTCTTTTGTCTTTACACCCGAGCCACTATAGTCCTATGCTAAAAGCACCAGCATTCTCTATTAATAAGGACGCTAGTGCTTTTGGTTATTGAATTGTTAAATCCAACTTTTTCCCAAAGTTAATTCGATATTATTGACCATGTGCCAGTTCTGCTATGCATTTGTTGGCGTTACCTCCATAGAGACCGCCATGATAACAAATTACCGTTTCAATATCATATTGCATCAACTTTTTCAAAGAGATTATGCTTAAATCTATATCAAAATTAGTAGATTGAGGGGCATGAATAAGTATGCCACCATCAATTTGCAGGATATCTCCTGCGATGAGTGTCTTGCAATACTTAAGATACAGGCAAATATGACCTGGAGTGTGACCTGGTGTGTAAATGACTGTAATCCCACCACAGTACGGCAATTCTTCGCCATCGCTAATCGTTTTATCCACACAGAATTTATTGTTTTCATAAAAGGCTTTCATTTTTTCATATATTGTTTTCATTTCAATAGGTAACGAGTTTAGATGTGCTTCGAGTTGAGCTACCTTAACTGGAAGTTTCTCACCCTGGATATATGCTCTTTCTTCTTTATGGGCAAGCACTTCGACACCATTAGGCAACTCTTTTAGAATGCTCGATAGGCTTCCAACATGGTCAATATCTTGATGAGTAAGAATCACCATGTTAAGTTTATCAAATGATACCCCCGCTTTCTCAATTGCCTCGCGAATTTGGGGTAGTTGACCAGGGAATCCTGTATCAATCAGGATTACTGTATCGTTATCCCAAATCAGCGTTGGGTTAATGACACTCGGCGTTCCCATGATATTAGCCGATATTTCAAGCATGTATATTCCATTAGCAATTTTCATTTATTATTCCCCCTCAAGAAATGTTTGAATGTCCATATGGCCGTTGAAAAGCCTCATCGAAGTTATTATAAAATATGCATAAGGGGGATTTCAATAATAAAGGTTATTACTGTAACATAAAAATAATCTTTTGTCAATATATATTTCTTAAATATAACTGTGGGAAAAGTAATTTTAGATTAGGCCGGACTTCCTGTTCAAATAGTTGGCGTTTCCACAATGGTCTTTGGTCTAGCTGAACTGATATACCTAGTAAAAGCATTAATTTGTAGATTCTCCTCTCAGTATAGAAAATATTCGTAACAGGCAATAAAAGATGAACTGTTTATTGCTGCTAAAATCAACTACACATTATCCTACGAATGCCGTCCACCTACACAGGGGGTAGAGGTTGGACGGCTTTTATACTACAGGGTACTAAGAAAAATGCGAACTTAAAAGTTGCTGTCTCGCAAATCTTTTAGAAGTTCCTTATGTGTTCTAATTAGAACCTGAATATCTTCTTCGGGCATTTTTTCTAATGCTAAAATCATAGCTCGATATGACAGGGCATTTTGGGAAGATTTTTCGGATAGCTCTTTACCTTTTGGAGTTGAAGTTAAATGGATTTCTCTTCGGTCTTCTTCTGTGATTTTCCTATCAATAAGCTCAAGGTTAACAAGACTATCAACATTAACACTAACTGTACTTTTAGGGAGATTTAACTTTTTTGATATCTCTTTAAGAGTCATTTCTGGAAAGGCACTGATTGTATTCAATATTCCCATCTGTTGTAATGTAAGTCCTAAACTCTCGGCATTTTGCGATGTAAACTTTGTTAAAATTCGACTAATCACCATAAAAGATTGAACCACTTCTCCCGCCTGCTTTACCTTTGGGTCGTTGTAATCCATAATAGAAATCCTCCAATTACTTAGTTCATAATGGAATAGTTCATTTATGAACCATATTGTACCGCTTATTTTAGGAATTTGCAAGTACATGGCTTTGTGTGACGCAAATGTTTTTAAGAACTTGGGTGGTAGCTATAATCAAAAAGCATTCTCTTCCGAGAACGCCTTTGTTCACATTATCCTACTTATTGTAATTTAACCTAAGCGTATAGGAACTTCCAGCTATATACAAAATGGATTGTTACCCCAACTATCGCTCATACATTGTTATGGATTTACTATGCCTTCAATATTTGGCGAATTGAAGAATTATCAAACATTCCTCAGCTGATGGTTCAACCAGCAACAGAGTGGCTCATTCTAAGCGAGACCGTGGTATAGTACAGGGCGTACTGGTGGCGCTGCAACGCCGAAATATTCAGCCTACCTGGTCAGAACCTTGTATTATATTTTTGAAAATACTTCATCTGGTGATGATACCAATATTTCAAAAAGTAACAAATCGAAACTAAAACCTCTTATTATATTCCCACTTTAAACTAGCATTAATTATATCTAAAGTTTTGCACCCATAAAACAACCAAATTTTCGGTCTAAGAATGGACAGTAAATTGGTTTCTTAGTCGTCTAACTAAAAATAATTGCATGATATTCGATGCTATAAAGATCAAATAAAGCACAGCTTCTACGGCATTTCCGCCATGCACAAAGCAATGCTCTAAGCCACATTCAGTTTTCAAGTTATTAAAGTTCTCTATATCCCATCGCGCTCTTATTATTTTAAACAATGTCTTAAGTGCCATATCCATACAAGTCGTTACAATCATTATCGGGGTGCGCTTCTTGTCTTTATGTTTAATCGCAAATTTTACAAAACGCAAAGGTTGCGCCACGTTGTCCATAGTAAACGTTGACTCATAAACCTCAACTTTCTCAAACCCTTTTTCGCCCTCCCAAACCTCTACTGCATCCGTCTTATTTACCATCTTTCTTGCTAAACGCAAACTATTATTGTTATTGTTTTTCGCCCGAATAATTGCATCAATGTCCAGACTTTTGCAATGGTTAATCCAGATGGAATTACAGGCTAGGGCATCATAAACTACAACATCAATCAATTTTCTATGACTCTTCACGACACTTGAAATCAACCTGCGGTTCTGCTTTACCTTACTTTCACTGGAAGCGTATAAAGAGCTCTTCTAGGTTTAAGTAACAAGAAAAACAAAGCGTTAAGGCTGGGGGGTAACACCCCTGCTTTATGCAAAACAGATAGGGGGTGTTTGGGGTGACTGAGGGCAGCCTTCATATAAGCTAAAAAAAGATCCTAATCTCAATTGGTTTGGTTGGCGGAATATTAACGTTGAAACTGTCTTTTGCTGTATTTACCAATAGTCTTGCTCTTTTGAGCGATTCATGGCACTTGATAACTGATTTTGCATCGTTACTGATCAGTTGGTGGTGCTTAAAAGTTGCGACAAAACAAGCCGATTGCAAAAACACATTTGGGTACTACCGTTATAGCGTTCTTTCGGCTTTAATAAACAACGTATCCCTGATAGGTATTTCACTCTTTATATTTTATAAAGCTATTGACCGCTTTTTTCACCCAGTTGTTGTGGAGCCACACGGGATGATTTATGTGGCTATTGCAGGGATTATCGTCAACGGTTTAATTGTCCTTAATTTAAAGCAACACACCAAAAACTTGAATGTAAAAAGTGCTTTTCTCCATTTTGCTGGAGATGCCCTTGCCGATTTAGGAGTACTTTTGGGCGGACTAGTTATTATTTTTACCGGGTGGGCAAAGGTTGATACGTTATTGAGTTCCATCCTTGCCTGTCTCGTCCTGAAAAGCGCTGTTAAATGACGTGGGAATGTCTACGTATCTTCCTCGAATCCGTTCCGTGTAATGTTTCTATCAAAGAACTTCGATCTTCTATCTTAGCCATTGATAGTGTTCAAGGAGTAACTGATATCCATGTATGGAGCATCTCGCAGGAAGTGACAGCTATGACAGCGCATGCGTGGGTTAAGGAATTAAATAAAGAACAAACGTTGGAACTTTTACACAACATACAACATACCTGCTACGAGAAATTTGGGATTGCCCATACAACAATACAATTTGAGTATTGCGCGTGTAGTAGCTGTTTTCACAATAAGATTGACCATAAAAAGCAATGTTCGTTGTGCATTGACTTGTGTCCAACGGGTTAGTGCTTTCTTTAAACCACTATAGAAAATTTCTCAGACTTAATTCCGCACGGCCATTTCTTAAAAAGAAAGAACTATTAAAGTGGTAGCTGTATTTCAGGTTTTAGAGGAACACAGAATTAGCTCATATGGAATAATATGGTGGTAAAAGGAGGCGAGGGAATGAGTCAGCAGGATAAGGGTCGATACCCTCCGCATATTTGGTATCCTCCACAACAGTGCCCTATAAATTCTCCGATTGTCGAGAAGGAGAAGGAAACTATCGACTCTTCTAAGCCTTTCCTAAAACCTGAGTATAAGTCTGCGGGACCTACAGAACGAGATATTGTGGCTGCTGATATTTGGCCATTATTGCCTGCCGCAGTTGGGGCTGGAGCAGAAATCTTATTACTGCTTATGACTAACCATAAGCAATGGCAGGATGAGAACGATAAAGAAAGTGTTGAAGGATATCCTAAGCCTCAGGATACTCCGGTCGGGTCTGCTATAGTCGTCATTTATTCAATAATCGTAACTGCAGGTGTGTCATACTATGTTTTTAGAGTAATGACAGCTACCGACGGACATTTGATTACAGCATTTATTCCGGTGGTTTTGGCCATTGCTCTTTTATTGATATATTTTGCAGTTGCTTATGAGCTAGAATATCGCATGGTTCCGGGAAGTTTTACGGGAAGCCATTTCGGAAATGACATCGTCACGGAATTATTTACGTTTTTCTATTTTAGTGTTACGACCTTTGCGACTGCAAGCATGGGAGACTTCTCGCCAGTCAGTAATGCCTCAAGATTTCTAGTAACTCTTGAAGTCCTGTTCTTTATATATATCTTTACAATGGGGATTGTCTTTTTTGCCGGTTCCTAAAATGTGAGGAATCAAAGATCGCAGTATTGTCAATTACTGATCAAAGATTATACAACTTTTTGCCCCTGGATAAACAAAAACGCTGGTCAAGGTTAAATTTATCTTGACCAGGTTTTCCTCTCTTGTATCAAAATATCTCCCTCACTTCAATCCCCGACTTAAACACAAACACTGCTTCTACCATCGATTGTACCTTGACCTTCTGAATCAGCCTTCGAAATATTTCCTCATCAAACTTATCAACATTAGGTTCCTTCCTCTTGTTCATAACTCGTAAAAATGCTTGCTCCAATGCCTTCTCCTTGACTGCCTTCATATCACAGGCTCCACCCATCTGATGGTTGATACATATCCAGACGACCTGCTGGTTCTTGCCTTTCCCCCATTTCATACGTCTAAACTTTGAGCCGCAGTTTTGGCAAAATAGCATCCCTGAAAAGGCATAGTCACTTGTAATGAATAACATTAGATACCAGAAGGCAAGGTTTGACCCTTGCCATAAATTTTGAACTTTTTAATGGACCCTCACCTTTTGACCAGGACAATTTCTTAACGTTCCAGTACTTTAACATTTATAAGATTTTTTACCATTATGTTCCACGTTGACCATATCATGCATATTATGTGCTATATCTTAACAAAGGAGGAAATACAAATGGCATTTGGACATGTTGATGGAGCTGCTTGCGGTTGTGGACGTGGCTTAGGTGCAGGAATCGCTGCAGTAGTTGTGATTATTCTTCTGCTTATCGCTATGGGAATTGTATTCTAAATTGAATGGGAGGTAATGATAATGTACGGATACGGTGGATACGGTGGATACGGGGCATGTTGTCGTCCCCCAATTGCACCAGTTGCTCCAGTTGCTGCTTTTCCTGCAGTTGGTGCTGGGCTAGGTGTAGGGATTATCGCGATTGCAATTCTGATTCTTATTGCTTTAGGCGTAATTTTCTAAAAAATACTTGTCTATCATCTTTATTGGTGATAGCCAGTTCTTTATGATACCTCTTTATGGAAAGGAGTTGATCATATGTTTCTTATTCCCCTTCTTCTCTTAGGGACTGCAATAGCTAGACCTCGATATTACCCATCCGCATATCCCTATGCCTATGCAGCATATCCTTACGGATGGTATTAGTATTTGACTATATAGTTGAATAAACTAGTCGTTACTAAAAATATCTTCTAAGATTAAACTAAGTAAGGAGAGCTTAACGCTCTCCCTTTTACATGTTTGTTTTCCTCGCCTTCAACTTAATCAACCCACCCAGCAAATCACCCAACCCGCACCAGTTCTTCTTTACCAAGCCCGGTACTCTGATCAGGCGACTGGATACGTGATTTGGCACCTATGATACTTCTGAAAATCAAATGACTCTAGATTTAAATTCTGCGGGAGTGATTTGTAATTTGGCCAAGTATAGTATAAGGAATACAAGGCTTATAACTGTTAGAATGGTCGGAATGAGCAGCATATCATAACTGCCTTGTATGATACCAGAAAATCTCCCGTACCATTCACCAAATCCCCATGACAGACAAACTGTGAATACTTTCATTAAAACGACCCCTGCTAGTATATTCCCGAAAGGCTTGCTCCTGATTAGCATCGTAGCTGTTATCGCAATGGCTGGGAAAACGATTCCAAGATCTAGAACATAAACTCCATAAGTGTCCTGCGGGATGTGTCTTGCAATATCAGGTATGATTCTGATCAGCCATACTAGCCCAAGCATTATGACTATACAATATAGGAAAATACTTGTACAAATGCGCAATGTTCTTGGAAACGAAGCAATAACTACAAGCCCCGGCGTGAAACTCAGAAGTCCGAAAATAATACTATATATTGATAGACTGAAAATTGCGAGATAAATTAGATAGATGGTAGTATACTGACCCTGCATTGAATAAAGCCCGTATCCATAAAAAAAATTGCCAGTTAGCCCAAGGATAGTAATAAAAGTCTTAATACCGTTACGTTTCAGGTACAATAAGGATAAGAATGTAAGCAGCAAAGCAAGAGGAATAAAAATAATATCCTGACTGACTGAACCTGCTAGTAAAAACTTAGTTATTGTCCCAGTTGATAGTACATCTTCATAAATGCTCTTGTCTAGTATACCTGCCAGACTTGCATACAGGACCAAGAATGAGAGGACGAGAGTCATGCATGCAGTCATCCTGCTTCTATTTATATTGAGTAATTCTTTGATCTCCATATATATCCCCCTAATCACTAAACAAATTCACCGCTCCTACTATGTTCTTCATGAGTTGCCCGATTCCTTCGTAGAATTATATGATGATAAAAAAGACGCTTATTCAGCGTCTACCGACTAGGGTTTAATAACTCAAATTCTACAGATTCAACCCACCCAGCAAATCACCCAACCCGCACCAGTTTGAGTGATGAATGCTTGTAAAAACATTTTACCCAATCCAGCAATTTTGACGGGAGTTAAAAAGTTACAGTTCTTTTTACTTGAATAATTCATCTGTTAGGACAACCTCAGCATAATTTTTAATTAGAAAGTTTGTATCGTAAGCAATATCACCAAATATTGGAGATAGGTATTCTTTAAAGCATAGGAGTAAAGGGATAGTTACTTGTCGCATTTGAGGGTGAGCTGTAAAAGCACACCTAAGTTTAAAAAAATGTCTCCATTCACGAAAGTTAAATGTAACTACTATTTTAGTTTTAAGTGAGTTAGGCAACACTGACCGGGCTTCTTGCAGCAATTTAGCCTTTGTATCGATTTCACAGACTTTAATTGTATATCTCAAATATTTAATGTTTTTGCTCGCATTTGCCTAATTACCCTTAAAATTGGATACACCTTCCCCTACCCCACAATTTCAGGTTATTATTCAATTACTCAATTACTACGAGCTGCTAAAAACCAATACAGCTCGATACTTCAACAGATATAGTCCTTTCAATAAAAGCCTTACCACTTCTCGTTGAGTTCCAAAATGATTTCTCAAACGTCTAACAAAAAATAACTGCATGATATTTGATGCGATAAAGATCAAATAGAGCACTGCTTCTACGGCATTTCCTCCATGCACAAAACAGTGCTCTAAGCCACAGTCACGTTTCTAATTATTGAAAATTGAGTTCAATATCCCAGCGTGCTCTGATGATTTTGAACAATGTCTTAAGCGTCGTTTCCATACAAGTTGTTATGATCATTATCTGTGTACGTAAATTGTTTTTATGCTTGATTGCAAATTTTACAAAACGCAACGGTTGCTCCACGTTGTCCATCGTGAATGTTGACATGTACACCTCTACTTTCTCAAATCCTTGTTCATCTACCCAAACCTCTACTGCCTCCGTCTTATTTGCAGCCTTTTTTGCCAATCGCAAACTCTTATTATTATTGTTTTTTGCTCGGACAATTGCATCAATACCGAGATCTCTGTAGTGGTTAATCCAAAGGGAATTACAAGCCAGTGCATCATAAACTACAACATCCATTAATCCATTATGGCTCATAGTGCTTGAAAGCAGCCTTTTTGCTACGTTCAGCTCACCTTCATCCTTTGATTCGGCATCTTGCCCGGGCTTGTACATCTCAAAGCCAATCACCAGCTTGGGGCCAATCCCTACTGTTGACATGACTGCGCCACTATGAAAACAATAAGTCGTTTTACCTTTGGTGATTTTCAAACAATCTGAACAGCTTTTCTTATTGCTCCCAAAGAATTTTGTTCCATCGATCGCGGCAACCATATATCCATCAATGGTACCGTTTTCAAAAACCTTATTCTCGACTGCTTTTTTGATCATCTGTTGATTGATTTGTTTTAGTCCGCCGAGATCTATGACTTTAAGTGTATCTCTAATGGCATCAACCTTAGGTAGATTTGTTCCTCTGGGGACGAGTTTACGAAACTCTCATGATTCTTGATCATAAAATTCAGTTCATTAAACTTTTGATCCTAAGCAAAAAGCCAAGAAGAACTGGAAGGATAACTTGACCCGTGCCATAAGTTGGGTTAACTCTTCCATCGGATAATTTACTCAAACCGCGATCAATTTGGTAAACATTCTTCATGTATTTTACTATTTTTGCAAAGTAGTTTCTTCTCATTTCAGCCTCGCTCTCCCTCTGATTTTAACAGAGGGAGAGGTCTGACGAAAACTCTGAAAAACTCCGAATTTGATACACCTTTGAAATCTGGAAAGATACCAGTGAAATCAATGGTTTGACTGTGGTTGAGGCTAAAGTGCTGGTGTTATCCCTCTGTGGCAAAACATATTAGTGCCACTTCGAGTTACATTAACACAACCCACTTGGGGATACTAAATATAATTATCGTTACTCTTCAGTATGAGAACTTTTCGACCGCCCAAATTATTCCGTTCTAAGCTTTCTACATTTTCCACTCATTTCCTTCATTGCTAGAAGAAATAATCCATAAAAAACAAAAAAGCCAGACCGTTTGAAAAAAACAATCCAGCTCAATATATTCCCCTTCACACCCCGTCACCCTAAAAAGACTATACACTCACTCGAACCCGCTCATACCAAGGCTTTTACTCAACCGATATAGCACTATTATCATCTCCACGTGCCCGGTCAGTACAATAGAACTATATTTTAACGAAGATCTCTCAAAGGTTCTAGTGGATATTCCATCACTTAATTTGTCATTTGGAATATTATGTTTATATAAATGAAGAGGGGGATTACTGTGGCTTATCAAAATTGCGCTTTATGGATCGTACAAAGTTATTGGGTAATATGGTTAGTCGGATCATTCATAGTCTCAATAATATTGGGCGGTATCATTTTCCGCAATTATGAAATAATGAAATAATTAAAGCATACAGTAAACTAGATCAACATGAATACAGCTCAGTCGATATTTAGAAATAGTCAAAAATCCATTAATAACGGTCAGAAACCTATTGCGAAGAATTTACAGTTGAAAACTCTCTCATCCGCTAACCCGAGAACAAAGTTTTGGGGTGTATGGCTCCCTGTCCCCACAGTTTTGGCCATCGTGAATTCTCTATTTTGGACTTGGCTAATTCTTAGTACTGTAGGTTATTCAGAATCAGCTATTGAAAAAGCAGGTGCTGGAATAATTGATCAGTTTTAGGAGGGAGACTTTTTGAGCCATGTTAATATAAGTACAATTTTACAGCAATATCTAAGTAGATTTTCTTACCGCCCACCCATCTTATTGCATTTATTGTTCGAAGAAGGTCGCATTATGAAGAACAACTATTCGTTGATACTTTCACAATTGCGAAAACAGTTTTCAAATAAGTTGAATCCTTTTACCCTATGCCCACAGTCTATTATTTTTTGGTTCTTGGTTCCTCCTTACAGCGCCATTGGTATTACAATTTTGGGTCTTGACCAGGTTGTATTGTTTTGGCGGCAGCAAATTGAGCCCAATGAAACAGTCTATGTGTCGTTCAAAATGCTAGAATTCAATCCTCCTTTCCCACTTACGTTATTTGTTATGTTTGCAGCATTTGGCCTAGTTATTACAGATGCATCTTACAATATTATTGAGGCAACTGGTTCGGAATATGAAGACAAACTTAAAAAGATAGAATTTACTAATTTAGAAAAAGATATAGAAAAAAATCAAACTTTTGTTAGGTCATTCGACCCATTTAAGTTAACACCGAGAATGTCTATATATTTTCCTGTTCTAGACAATCATACGACGATAGGTTTCTTAACAATCGATTTCCGACACGTAGAACTGAGCATTAAACAATCTTTAGAACCTAATGAAACCATTGTTAGCTTGATTAGATTTCTTGACCTCTCCGCTCCGTTTCCATTACAGGTGGCTGTCATGATGCTTTCCGTGGGGCTTTTTATGACCGGAAAAATATACGAATTTAGTAAGGAATCTTAAAGGGGAGCTCTTGTTGCAATCTGGTATTTGTGGACTCATGGTACTACCTTATATGTGCAGCTCTTTGCTTACTTTGCTCCTTTATTATCAATTACTGCCTTTATTTTTATTTGTTTATCATCACGGCTCTCAAGCAAGTGCTTAACAATGAAAACCAACATTTATTATGGTAATGATCTCTATGAAGACTAATTTCCTCCACCCTCATCCCACTCTTCAATTCAAAATAAAATGCGTTGGTGTGAGAATTTCTGGTGTGCACCCCGTCAATAGGACAATGAAAAAATAGAACGAAGTTTGCCGAATTGCTACCCGTCTAAAAAGCGAGTAGCAATTCTTTATGCGGCCTTTACGTACTGCATATGGAACTCCATCGGCGTCATAATATACAAGCGGCGCTGTAAACACCGATAATTATAATAGAAGATGTAATCAGAATGGCTTGAAAAAGATGCTCCCGGCTGGTGAATTTGTACCCGTAATACCTCTCGCGTTTCAGGATACCCCAAAAGCCTTCCATCGGTCCGTTATCAATGCAGTGAGCCACTCTGGACATGCTTTGCTTCA
>NZ_SPQR01000028.1 GCF_004766055.1 Desulfosporosinus sp. Sb-LF
TTCTCAATATCCCATCGTGCTCTTATTATTTTAAACAATGTCTTAAGTGCCATATCCATACAAGTCGTTACAATCATTATCTGGGTGCGCTTCTTGTCTTTATGTTTAATCGCAAATTTTACAAAACCGCAACGGTTGCGCCACGTTGTCCATAGTAAATGTTGACTCGTAAACTTTAACTTCCTCAAATCCCTTTTCATCTTCCCAAACATCAACTGCCTCCGACTTATTTACCCTCTTTTTTGCTAACCGCAAACTGTTGTTATTATTATTTTTTGCTCGGACAATTACATCAATACCTAAATTCTTGCAGTGGTTAATCCAGATGGAATTACAAGCCAGGGCATCATAAACCACAACATCCATTAAGTTTTTATGACTCTTCCTGACGTTTGTAATCAGCCTCTTCCCTACGTTCAACTCTCCTTCATCCTTTGAAGCTGAATCTTGTCCGGGCTTGTACATCTCAAAGCCAATAACCAGTTTGGGACCAATCCCTACTGTTGACATGACAGCGCCACTATGGAAGCAATGAGTCTTCTTGCCTTTGTTATTTTTCAAGCATTCGGGACAGCTTTTCTTATTGCTTCCGAAGAATTTTGTTCCATCGATAGCGACCACAGTGTATCCGTCAATTGTTCTGTTTTCAAAAACCTTATTCTCAACTGCTTTTTTGATTATGTGATGATTGATTAGTTTTAGTCCGTTAATATCAACTACTTTAAGTGTATCTCTGATTGCATCAACCTGTGGCAGCTTTGTTCCTCGGGGAAACAGTTTACAAAACTCATTATTCTTAATCATGAAATTTAGCTCATTAAAGCTTTTTATCCTAAGTAAAAAACCAAAAAGCACAGGCAGAATAACTTGGCCTGTGCAATAAGTGGGGTTAACTCTTCCGTCAGATAGTTTATTCAAACCACGCTCAAGTTGGTAGACGTTCTTCATATATCTCACAAATTTCACGAAGTTATTTTTTTGCATTTCATCCTCTCTCTCCCACTGATTTTAGCAGAATGAAAGGTCTGACAAAAGCTTGTAAACTCCGAATTTGATACACTTTTGAAATCGGTAAAAATACCAGTGAAATCAATAGTTTGATTGTGGTAGAGGCTAAAGTGCTGAGGCGCCTGCCGTGATCTTCTTGAAGTAGTGGATGATCGTCATGGCAGAAAGTCCATCGCAATCTCTGCCCAACTGCCAGTGGCTAACTGGCACGATCTCTTTGAAGATGCTACCATTGCTGATGCAGTACTGGATAGGCTGGTCAACAATGCCCACAGAATAGAGCTAAAAGGCCCAGCTTGAGACCACACAATCCTCAAATGAAGGAGGTGATAGCGCAACTGAATAATCTATGTTAAACTCCATGCAATGAGGTGCCGGCCATTGGCCGGATGAGATAAGAACGCTGGCCGGATACCGTAGGAACGGTGTCCGGATAATTTAGGAATGCTAGGTCGGATGGCACGGGAACACCGGTCTGAATTAACGAGAATAGCCACCTCGATTTAACAATTGCTAAATCGAGGCTAATTTTCTGTTAAAAACTTGTGATTTTAAATGCTAATACTATGCTGAAAAGTTGCTATTTTGCGGACTAATTTAACTTTTTCACTCCAAAACTGAACCCCTTATAGTTAATTATAAGGGGTTCAGTTTTGGAGTGGAAAACTCTTTTTGACAACAGTTTTAGCAGAGAATTAGCATTAAAATAGCAATAATCTACCCTGAAAACCTTGCTAATAGCGGCTTTGCCCTAGAAATAGCAGATTCTCGACATCAAAATAACAGAAATTTAGCGGTCGAAATTATTTATTTCTGGAGAGAAAAACTTGCTAAAATCTTGCGATTCGTAATGTTAAAAATGTGCTAAAATGGTGCTAGAAATTTGCTATTCCTGTTTATTTAGCCCTAAAAAATTCCGAAAATACAAGTATGATATTTTATGGAGACTACCCGTAAAAAACAAAACAACAGGTTGCTATAACTATGCAAAAAATACCTGTTATATAGCTTCGCTCACCAAGAGATTTTAATGTATTAATTGTTGTCGATCAACAGTTTGCGGCATTTTTTCTAACCAACCAAATTCAATGGCTAATTCTGCTGCATCTTTAGCAAAACTAAGTTTTTCAGCCATAAACCTCAGCATAGTTACCCCTATATCTTTACGGGCCACAGTAGAAACTGCTTCCCCATAGGATGTTGCCATAAATGCTGTAACTGCTGTCGAAAGATTAAGTATTAAACGGTCACTCACTCCTGATTCTGTGGAATCGGTTATAAGTATATCGGATATAGATGGACGCGGTACGTCTTGCTCAGTTAGAATGTGGCCCAAAGAGTCTAACTGTTTATCTGCAATATCTCTAGCCTTTAATAATAAAATCTTAACCTTTTCAGACTTAACCACCTGACAACAACCTTCATGAAACTGCCTTATTAATTGTTTTATTTCCATAATTGAATAGATATGACCAATTTCCACAGCAGTTAATGGTCTTTGATTTCTGAAAAAGCCAAAATATGAACCAAAGAAATCTTTATCAAGAACTTTTTCTGCACGATGTGGTTGAACAATGGATGGATGCTTTTGAAGTATTCCTTTAGACAATAATATTTCAGTATATTTTCTATGACGGTCGGCAGCAGTTTTTAACTGGTTGTGGAAATAATCTTGAAAATCTGTCCGATAGGACGAGGTTACGGCAGGAACTAAGAATTGTATCAACATTCGTTGCATCATTCTCGTGAAGAGCAATTTGAAGGATTGAGAAAATAGAACAGGAGCATTTATGTCTATGTCTTCTTTAACAACGAATCCCATGGGAGTTGGATAATTAATTGACTTTAAAAGTCCCTCTGTTTCTTTCCATGCGTTAGATGCTGCATCTAATTCCATTTGTAATGCACTTTTAATTTCAGGGTCAGTTGCCTCATTAACCCATTTTGTTAGATAACAAGTAGAAATATTAGCCGCTAAGTAATTGTTCCATAAGAATCCGACTTCAGATGAAGCTGGCATTAAATCGGTCAAATTATGATGCACAGTACCGAAGCCAAATGGAACTTGTTCTGTTACTCCCTGATTGTCTCGCTGAATATTTGGTTGATTATCGTTCATTTAAAAATTTCTCTCCTTTCCATATTATTATTTCCTGATTTAATTTTTATCATTCTTAGTAATACATGCTCCCATAAAGCACCAATAAAAACAGCCGACTTTTCGATATAAAAATCGGCTGTCTTAGTGTTAAAATTTTGCGATTTGGCATGTTGAAAATCTGCTAAAAGTATGCGATTTTGCTTGCGATTTTTGATTTTCCACTCCAAAACCAGCAATTTAGCCTCTGTATCAATTTTGCAGGCGTTTGGATTGAATCTTAAATACTTCGTATTTTAGGCTCCCATTCGCTTAATTCTAGCAAAAAAGGATACACCTTCCCCTACCCCACAATTTTAGCTTCCTATTTACATGCACAACTTCTATGAACTTCTAAACACCAATTCACCCCGATACTGAAAGAGATATAGTCCTTTTAATAAAAGCCTTACTATTTCCCGTTGAGTTGTATATTGGTTTCTCAGTCGTCTAACCAAAAATAATTGCATGATATTTGATGCCATAAAGATCAAATATAGCACAGCTTCCACGGCATTACCTCCATGGACAAAGCAATGCTCCAAGCCACATTCACGTTTCAAGTTATTGAAAATCGAATTCTCAATATCCCATCGTGCCCTGATTATTCTAAACAAGGTCTTCAGTGTCATATCCATACATGTTGTTACGGTCATGATCTGTGTGTGTAACATGTTCTTATGTTTTAGTGCAAATTTTACGAACCGCAGCGGTTGCTCCACATTGTCCATCGTGAACGTTGACTGGTAAACTTCTACTTTCTCAAATCCTTGTTCATCTACCCAAACCTCACCAGCCTCCGTCTTATTCACCACCCTTTTTGCGAATTGCAAACTTCTATTATTATTGTTTTTGGCTCTGACAATTGTCTCAATCCCGAGATTTCTACAGTGGTTAATCCAAACGGAATTACAGGCAAGTGCATCATAAACAACAACATCAATTAAGTCCTTATGACTCTTTACTACGTTTGAGATCAGTCTTTTCCCTACGTTCAGTTCTCCTTCGTTCTTTGAAGCAGCATCTTGTCCGGGCTTGTATGTCTCAAAGCCAATAACCAGTTTAGGTCCATTCCCTACTGTTGACATGACAGCGCCACTATGAAAGGAATGGGTCTTATTGCCTTTAGTATTTTTCAAGCATTCTGGACAACTTTTCTTATTGCTTCCGAAAAATTTTGTTCCATCAATTGCAGCCACAGTATAACCGTCAATTGTTCCGTCTACAAAAACCTTATTCTCAACTGACTTCTTTATAATGTGATAATTAATTTGGTTCAGGCCGTTTATATCAATGACTTTAAGCGTGTCTCTGATCGCATCAATCTGAGGCAGTTTTGTTCCTCGGGGAAACAGTTTACTAAACTCATGATTCTTTATCATAAAATTCAGCTCATTAAAGCTTTGTACCCTAAGCAAAAAACCAAAAAGCACAGGCAAAATAACTTGACCTGTGCTATAAGTTGGGTTAACTCTTCCGTCAGAAAGTTTATTCAAGCAACGATCAACGTGGTAAACATTCTTCATATAGTTTACTAATTTTGCAAAATAGTTCTTTCTCATTTCATCCTCTCTTTCCTACTGATTTTAGCAGATAGAGAAGTCTTACAAAAGGTAAATCTCCGAATTTGATACCCTTTTGTAAGAGGTAAAAATGTCTGCGGTATCAATGCTTTGACAGTGGTAGGGGCTAAAATGCTGCAAGCCTATATTGGATAGCATTGGAGCGTGGGGCGCGAAATATCTCGAGGCGATGGATGAAAAATCGAATAGCTAATATTTTTAACAAACAGAGTCCATCGCTCAGTAACCAATTTTTCCGAGAATCAAGACGGACAAACTCAACAACTGAAATAATCTACCTCAAAGTAAAGCGGACGCTATATGATTATACGGCGTCCGCTTTACTTTGAGGTAGATTATAAGAATAATGGGAGTTTAAGGAACAGACATGAATGTGAGTTTATAGGCGCCCAACTCAATAAAGCAGCTTGTAACGCTTACCTTGAGAGTCACTTTAATTTTCCTATTGTTTCGTACTCAGATTTTGACATTCCCACTTGAGCCTTATATTCTAAAGTGGTTTAATATAAATATTTTTAGATAATTCTTTAAGCCTCTCTACATCTAGTATATATATTCTTTTATCCTCACATTTTATAATTGATTTTGATTCCATTTCTTTAAGCGTTCTATTTAAATGTCTATAAGTTGTTCCTAAGAATTGAGCGATTTCTAAATATGATGAATTCAAAATTATATAATTTTTATCTGTTATATGCTCCACTAAATAGCTAGACAATCTATTAATGAGTGGATATACGAAATTGTATGAAATATTGTTAATAGTTGCATAAAGCTTTTCACTTAAAGAGTCAATTAAATGGTGTAAAAGTTTCGTATTATCAAAATACTCTTTTCTAAGTATATCTGAAGGTATTGCTAGCAAATAAGTATCCTCTACTGCATTAATATTACAAAGGATAGGAATATCTTTTAAAAGTTCTAAATCTCCTATAGTATTAAAATCTCTGTAAAACTTTAAAAGCATGGAATTTCCATTTTCAAAAGGATAAAAAACTTTAATTTTCCCCTCTACAAGTAGATAATAATATTCAAGCTTAGCCTCTGCCTCTAATATATATTCCTCTTTTTCATAAAAATGAAGTTTTGCATAGTTTAAAATCTCCTTATCAAATAGATTTTCTATATTGTGCTTTTTAATATAATAGTTTAATAAGTTATTATCCGAAATCCTTCTCATAAATCCTCCTAACCTGACCTATGTCATGTTCTACTTCATATAAATATATTATTTTATGTATAAAGGATCGTAAAGCATAGGAGTGAAACATAATGAAGTTTAAATACGGTCTAAATGAAATCCCCCCTCTGGGGCATCTTCTGTTATTTGGCTTACAGTGGCTTGCAATTATCATTCCCATCATCCTTATCATGGGGACTGCGGTGACAAGCCTTCATCCCAGCGGGATAGTCCTTCAAGTAGTCTATATCCAAAAGCTATGTTTTATTGTGGCAGTAGCCTTATTTTCGCAGGTGGTCTGGGGACACCGCCTTCCTATAATCATCGGACCAGCGACGGTATTTTTGGTAGGTATGGCAGCAGGAGGGGGGAATAACCCTGAGGCGGTTTACACCTCGATCCTCTTAGGTGGTCTTATTTTAGCAGTTGTGAGTATTACAGGGTTGTTCGCCCATCTAAAAAGGCTTTTTACATCAACGGTTGTAGCCGTAATATTAATTCTTGTTGCCCTTACCCTTACGCCCATGATTCTAAATTTAGTTACCGCTCCAACCCCCCATGCCAGTTCTTTCGCAAACTTGTGCTTTTCTTTAGCTATGGTATTCTGCATGTTTATCTCGGCAAGGTATTTACGAGGCTTGTGGAAGTCAACACTCGTCTTTTGGGCAGTTATCGTGGGAACTATATCTTACCTTCTCTTGTTCTCCACGTCACCTCTTCCAACCAACGACCTTCAAATCGTTGATATATTTTGGAAAGGTTTACAGCCTTCTTTTGTCTTCGATTCAGGTGTTTTCCTCTCTTTTCTGATATGTTATCTTGCGCTCTCTGTTAACGATCTAGGATCAATTCAAGCCGTCGATGAACTCCTCAAACCAGATAATATGCCAAAAAGGATCACTAGGGGCGTCACAGTGACTGGATTAGTCAACGTATTGGCAGGTTTCTTTGGCGTCATCGGGGTTGTCAACTTTTCATTCAGTCCGGGAGTTATTATCTCTAGCGGAGTTGCTTCTAGATATACTTTGCTTCCTACAAGTCTGATCCTATTAGTTTTATCCTTCCTACCAAAAACAACCGCCATTCTAGGGAGCATACCTTCCGTGGTCATTGGCAGTTCTATGATTTACATTATGTGCTCCCAGATCGCGGGGGGCCTTCAGATAGTTCAGAGCCAGAACTATAAATTTGAGTATGGGCTTATAGTTGGTCTTCCTATAATCCTTGGTGTTATCGTATCCTACCTACCACCAGCGGTTCTTAATACTTTCCCCATTATTTTAAAACCAGTATTAGGGAACGGCTTTGTAGTCGGAGTGATAACAGTTCTGATTATGGAGCATATCGTGTTCCCCCGAAAAGACTAATTACAAAGGACTACCTTGGCCAAGACTTAAAATTCGCAAAGAATAACAGTGCCCTCATTTTAGGCGTGGTCGATCTTAGGCGAGCGAGGTATCCTGCTTCATGTTTGTACGTTAAGGATAGATATTGGCACCATGGTCGCGCAATGACTATATAGTATAGCTCTATTGGGGTGAGTCCATCCGAATTCATTTTGAGGAAGGATTTCCTAACCGATTGCTCATGAACCAACCAGGAATAACCAGGGGTGTCATCGACGCCTGATTAAGAGAGTATCAGAGAAAAGAGGAGATTTTATCACTGATAAGAGTAAATCACGTTGAACCTATACCCCGGATAAAGTTGGAGGCAGCAAGGTTACATGTGGTACAGAATGGACCTACTATGCAGAGTTCCAGTTAATTTATTTTATGGGGAGCGAAAAATGAGTTATAAAATATTACTATTTGATTTAGATGATACATTGCTAGATTTCGGCGCTAATGAGATTGATTCGTTAAACAAATTGTTTCATCTACATGGATATACTTTTTCGGATGAGCTGTTTCGAGTATACGATTCCGTCAACAAACAACTGTGGACTGATTATGAAAATGGAAATATTGCATTAGATGAAGTATTGAACTCAAGGTTTTCAGAAACCTTGTTGAAATTGGGCAAAACTGTGGATGGTATGGAATGGGAAAATCAATACCGAGAACTTTTGGGCAATGGTTATCAACTGATGGACGGAGCTTTAGAACTGTGTCAGAGCTTATCTGTGTCGCATCGACTGTTTGTCATTACAAATGGAATAACAAAAACTCAGATAAAGCGTTTGAAACATTCAGGACTATATAGATTTTTTGAAGACATATTTGATTCTCAAAGCATTGGATTCCAAAAGCCATCAAAAGATTTTTTTGATTATGTGATGGGTCATATAAACGATTTTAAAATCTGGGAAGCGCTTATTATAGGAGATTCTTTAAATACCGATATAAAAGGCGGCCTTTTGTCAGGAATTGATACATGCTGGATCAATAGAAGATCGGAAAAATACTCTACTGAAATTCAAAGTACATATACGATCACAAGTTTAGCGGAATTATGTGACAGTTGCGACCTTGAGCATAATGCGTAGTGATTCACTATTCGTTTTAGTCTTTTTATGTGGGTTGAATGAGACGGAATTGACTTGGAAATTAACTTACAATTATCCTACAAATGCCGCCCACCTACATAGAGGATTGACGGCATTTCTACTAATGGTTTTAAGAATTAGGGGAACTTGGCTTGCACCGCAATATCAGAAAATTACGTTTACAGAAAATGAGAAACGTTTACGAGTTTGATTTCGATTTATCAAGTTTAATTTGTTCTTCACCCCATAAAGACAATTCATTTAATGTAGGTAGTAAAGCTTTACCTCTTTCTGTTAAAGCATATTCAACTTTAGGAGGAATCGTTTCATATTGGATTCTAACTATAAGATTATGTTCTTCTAATTCTTTTAAAGATTTTGTAAGCATCATATTGGTAATACCTTTAACTTTTCGTTTTAATTCATTATATCTAATGAAATCATTTTGAAATAAGTACCACATTATAGGCAGCTTCCACTTTTGTCCAATAATATCTAATGCGTATATAAGGGGGCATTTGGTTTCGTATATATTATCGCTAGGGAATTCTCCATTGCAATCCGTATCATTATTCATAGTCGCAACTCCTTTAATTTATTTGGTATACTTTCTATACTAACACAGAAAAAACTGCATACTTGTATCTTTATTACCTTATGTTATATTAATCATAGCAGAAGAACAAGAAGAAAACACTAAAAATATATAAGGAATGGGAGCAATATAATGAAAGTTTATGCTATCAACGGGAGTCCAAGAAAGAATAAAAATACAGCTACATTACTTCAAAAAGCTTTAGATGGAGTAAAAGAAGCTGCAAAAGACAAAGAAGTTGAAACTGAAATCATTAATTTATATGATTTAAACTATACTGGGTGTAAAAGTTGCTTTGCCTGCAAAAGACTTGGAAGTAAAAGTTATGGGAAATGTGCTATAAAAGACGATATTTACGAAGTTTTAGAAAAGGTATCTCAAGCTGATGGGCTAATTTTTGGTTCTCCAATATATTTTAGTAATATAACAGGTCAATTATTGACATTTCTAGAAAGACTATTATTCCCTTATTTGGTGTATGATAAGAATTATTCTACAATTCCACCAAAGAAGATGCCAACAGCATTCATTTATACAATGAATGTTTCAGAAAATCTTATGGAACAAGTTGGTTATCCAGAAGCCTTTAATAAAATTGAATATACTATTGAACGCACATTTGCAAAACCATTAGTTATGTATTCTAATGATACTTACCAATTTGATGATTACTCAAAATATGAATCTAGTGCCTTTTCCGAAGAAGCAAAAGCAGCACATAGAAAAATTCAATTTACTTTAGATTGTCAAAAAGCATTCGAACTAGGTGCAAATTTAATAAAGTAATATAAAATAAGGTGAATAACTCCCTTTGAAATATTTTGGTTCAATTTAATATTTCAAGGGAGTTTTATATTTAGTAATCAATACACTATGGCTTAAAAACCATTTAAGACCTTTAATACAACTGAACAATTAATGGAGGAATTAAGTTCCCATTATCCTACAAATTGGAATTTATTGTATGCGTATTTAGTTTAGACATCAGTAAAATAAAAGTAATAAATTAACAAATCCCCACAGATGAGTTTCCTGTGGGGATCAGTGTAATTGTCAAAACCTATGCACTTGAGTAAAGAAAAAGCCCAACCCAAAGGTTGGACATGAATTCCTATTTTTTAGTTTTGTA
>NZ_SPQR01000029.1 GCF_004766055.1 Desulfosporosinus sp. Sb-LF
GCCAAGAATACTTGGGGCGCAGGCCCCTGGGAACGTAGGTCATCGCCAGGTAAACCAGCAAAAAGACTATCTCTAACGAGGTAGTCTTTTTGTGTTAGAACGAACGATTTTCAAGCATTAAAACGTCTATGGGGTCGGGGTTCCACCCCTTCGGGTCCACACTGCCGGAGAGTGCGTCATAAGTCGCAATGTGGCGAAAGGCTCATTCGCCTTTCGTTTCAGGGCCAAGAATACTTTGGGCGCAGGCCCCTGGGAACGTTGGTTATCGCAGGTAACTGTAAAAAGGACTATCTCTAATATTCCTACACCTAGTAGGAACGAGAGAAGCTGTATCAAATGTGGGTTCTCTCGTTGTATACAAGTTAATAATTACTACTTATTCCTGTCAGAAGGGGTATTCATCAAAAACGATTCTCGTTTCTTTTGCTGCAATCACCCAAATATAAACGTAGTATGTTTTATACAACTTGTGATAAACTGTTGTACGGAGGGATCTCTTAGGATGGAAATAATAAATTACGATGCATTAGCGTTGGATGAATCTGAAAAGAATGTTGTCAGGGAATATGGTATAGCGGTCCATTATCCTAAAGGACAAATTGTATTTTCTGCTGGTGACACAGCTGACCGGGTATATTTAATTGAAGAAGGTTTTGTGAAGATATATCGTATTACTATGGATGGCCGTAAGGTGACTGTTGGGAGTATGAGGAGCCCGGGGCAGTTAATGGGTTTGGCTGAAACCTTGTATCATGGCGAACGTACTTGTTTTGCAGGAGCGATTAACGACTCTACTCTTATAGTTGTCCGTAAATCACAATTTGAGGAATTAATGGCACAACATCCGACCATCGCACTTAAAGTTGCAACAACTTTAGGAGTGAGAATGAGAGAAGCGGAGGCTATTATACAAGAAATGGTTTCCTGGCAGGTTCCAGGAAGATTGGCTATGTTACTTCTTAAAATGTCTGAACGTACCGGCATAGAAACAGAAACAGGTACGAAAATAACCTTGCGTCTAACGCATGAAGAGATAGCTTGTATGATTGGAACGTCAAGACAAACCGTGACATCCTTGCTGAATATATTTAAACAGGAAAGCAGTATAGCCATAGAAGAGCGAGAAATGTATATTCTTGACACAGATAAGCTAAAGAAATGGATTGTTTAGAGGGGCTGGCATGAGATGCTAGTCTCTTTTTTATCTATGAATGCTTAATTATTCTCAATAGAGACTAACCATAATTTATAGATGTCATTTAGAAGACACAAGTTATGTATTGCAGATGACATAATAAAGGTCACGATAGTGACATTCAGTTAAGTAAATATCTGTTATCTTATTGGTGTGGGGTATTAATATAACTGATATTAGTATCCGTTATATATATTAATAAATGTGAAAGGAGGCACAATAGCGAACTAAGCCTAGGCTGTTTAGATTATCAAAATGTTTAAAGCGAGGCGGTTGGTTACGTTTGGGAAAATTTTACGAATTAGTCAAATTTATTAAAAACCCTCACAAAGGGAAAATACAACAAATAAAAGAGAAATATCTAGAATTAGACGATCTTTCGAATGTTGCATTAGAAATTGGGAACGCTGCAGCTTACAAGTCTCTTCAAACGGAACTGAAAGAAGTATTTTTTGATTATTTATCAGCAGTCGTGGTAGATTCAGTCTACAAATTAGTTCCCCATGTACTTATAATTTGGGTTATCAGCCTAAAATGGCAAGTGGTTACAGTACCAGTTGTAAACTGGCAGTTTAATATACTTGGAGCTTATTTACTTCTGTACCTAATTTTTAATGTTGGACAATTACTTGTAAACCCAATAAGGTCTGGATTATCTAAATTGGGACTTACTTTTTTATCTAGGTCATCTGTAATAAATAAATTATAATGGAGGAAGAGTATTATGCATTTTTCAATGGCAGGTGTAGACGCCAGCCCAATTGGTCTGATTCTTTGGGGAATCTTTGTAGGTTATGTTTTCACATCAGTAGGAGCTGCGGGTGGTATTTTGGCCGGTGTAGGCCATATGAGTATTTTCGGACTTAAAAAAGCAAATATGGTTAAGCCTATGAATCAGATCTTGACACTAGTTAGCCCTATCGTTGGTACTCCTTTATATCTCCGAGAGAAGCGAATTGTTGTACCTACCGCAGTAGCTTTGGGCTTGGGTGGTATCGTTGGAGCTATGATAGGTTCTACTCTTTCGTCCTCCTTATTAAAAGAAATGAAAACGTTCCAACCTTACTTTGGTATCTTCACCTTAGGAATTTCGTTACGTATTGCCTATGAGTGCACAGCAAAATTCATGAATGGCCAAAAAGAAGTAAAGGCTGCAAATAACCTTTTTGCTGCAAAAGTTAAGGAACTCAAGGCCTCAGGCAAAATGAGTGAAATTAAGGAGATCGGTGTTAACTTCAGTAGAATTGGCGTCCAAAATACCTTTACCTTTGCCGGTCAAGAGTTCAAGTATAATGCTATTACAGTTTTTATTACAGGGCTAATAGTAGCAATTATCTCTGCATCCCTTGGGGTTGGCGGTGGATTTTTACTGGTTCCTTTTATGACCAGTGTGATGGGATTACCAATGTACATTGTGGCTGGGACGTCCGTCCTTTCTATATTGGTATCATCTTCAACCAGTATTTTAAATTATATTTCCATGGGCAGTCTCGTAGATGTTAAGTTCCTAGCCTTTGAATTAGTGGGCGTCGCCATTGGTACTGTAGTAGCAGCCCGAGTGTCGAAATATATCAATGCTCGTTATATGAAAATGTTCCTTGCTATTCTCTTGTTCTACATTGGTCTGAAGTATGTGTTACTGTTAGTTAACGTTAATATCTAATCCAAATTCTATATTGTTAAGCCTAATTTTCAGCTTATGTAAAATGGGGGGTTCTCGAAATGAAGTGTGCATCTTGTAAAATGAAGACCAAAAACATGTGCGACAAAGATGGGTTCGATTGCACTGGGGGAAAATACACTTTAGAAGAATGTTATGAAGACTCAAACAAACCCTTTCACCGACTAAGTGGTTGTTTCCAAGCGGAACATGGCAACAATCTTAGCCGCCTGGATGAAGTGATTATGTTTGCCAAGAGAATGGGTTATAAGAAGATTGGTATGGCTTTCTGTATAGGCTTAGCTGACGAAGCTGAAGTTCTGGAGAAAATTTTATCTCAGCATTTTGAGGTATACTCTACTTGTTGCAAAATCGGCGGGCTAAAAAAAGAGGATTATGAAATACCAAAAGTGAAAGAAGATAAGGTCGAAATTGTTTGCGACCCAATTCTCCAAGCAAAAGTTCTTAATAATGATAATACCGAACTTAACTTGGCAGTGGGCTTATGCGTTGGACATGACATGTTATTTAATAAGTACTCCGAGGCACCTGTCACCACTTACGCAGTTAAAGACCGCAGCTTAGGTCATAATCCTTTGGCAGTTTGTTATTCTAGCTACCTACGAAAAAAATATATGAATAAGAAGTATGAATAGTAACTATACGAAAAATAGCTCTGTCTTTGGACGGAGTTATTTTTTTCTCAAGAACTCTAAGTATTGGAACAAACAATTGTACAAGGGATCATAGAAGCGGTTAGAAATCGAAATATCAAATGTTATTATTGACAAGTTGAATTTGATCATACGAAAATATTATCGAGTTATAAAAGAACTGTAGTCCACCAGGTATACGATTGTTTGTATGACAATTAAAACCCTTCTGATTGCAATGACAGAAGGGTTTTAATAATCTTAACCTGGAATTGGATTTAATAAAATTCAGTTTTTAGACACTTTGACATCGGGTTCTGATGAAGGTGTTTCATCGTTTAAAGGATCTAAAAAGACTAGAGCACCCCAAACTCCCAAATCACAAAATAAGAGGGGAGCAAGGCCCGGAGCTTGGTAAAACACTCTTGACCAAATGATGCTACCGCGGCCAGCTAAATCGGCACTTAGATGGAAGGCGAAGCCTAATAATCCAACCATAAAGCTAAGAACCAGCGTTATACCTAGAAGAAGTGATAGACCATGGTCCGGATAGCTGTAAGCTTGAAAAAACAAGATTGCAGCAGCAAAGATCCCCACGTAAAAGGGAACCCAAGTATAGATATTGCTAAAGCCTGTTCGAGCGTGATCAAAATAGGCGACCAGACCCGTCACAAGAAACCAAAAAGCAGTTGCAAGGAGGAGCCAACGTGTCTTTTGGGTTAAGTTATAGCTTCTGGATTTTGGATGATCATCTAAGGATGTCAACAAACCGATGCATCCCAGAGCCACAAACGCTAGCGGAGCAAAGACAGGATTTCCGCTAGTTAAGCCGGAAAAAGATACTACATTTCCAGCAGAGGCACCTTGGAGGTGAAACCCAAAGCCCACAATCCCCGTAATAACACCGATAAAGTTGATAGCAATATTAAGGAACTGAGTCCAACCTGGTTTGGGTTTCAATAACAACAACAGGGCGGAGAGCGCAGCAATAGGGGAAAAAATAATAGGTATCCATTCATAGAGTGGATAGAAGCGATTCAGCGCGTGTGCAATGAGGACATCGAGAAAAACAATAAGGTAGTTAATACAAAGAAAGAACAGAATTAGCCTCGTTTTGGCTATAGGGATATTTAGGGGCCGTTTTGTCAACCATTGGTAGGAAAAACACCCCGTAATTGAGGATTTCATAGTTCAAGACTCTCCTTTTAGCGACCTTCTATTTTCGTTGATTTACTGGTGTCCTGTGCTGATGTTGTAGCTGTTACCCCTTTGCTACGAAGCTCGGCATCTTTCTCCTTAAGCTCAGTGAGGTCAATTAACTGTTCATAGAATCCATGCCACTGAACATAATCGGGACCGTTCATAAATGCACCAAACCGCGAGCGTCGTCCCTCATGGTGCCAAATCTCGAACCCTTTAAAATCAATCGAACTCGAAAAGGGAGCGGCGGGAATTAGCCCGTCATCTTTTAGTTTTTTGATGATTGTCTGCGCGGTCGCAACGTTCTCATTTCCTTTTAACACAACTTTATCCGCATTATCATACATCGTTTGTATGGTTGTCTTAGCATGGCACTCTAAACAGACCGTTTGCATGTTAACACGATGTGTCTCCCAATTTACGCGCTTTTCTGCCTGGGCAGGGGTCAGTTTCCAACTGAGGCGTTGACCGACATCATGGGTCCCTTGAGCAGCGCCGAATGAAGACATATGACAGATTGCGCAGGTAGGGGCATCGAAGTTCTTACTAGATAATGTGCCAGCAGGAGCATTCCAATCCCAAGTGGCTCCTTTATTGGCATAGATCGTACCGTGGATGGACTCCTCGTAAATTTCCTTCATGGGGTGGTCTGGACCAAGGTGGCAAGATCCACAGATTTCGGGTTTGCGAACTTGTGCCTTGGAAAAGGTGTGTCCCGCGTGGCATTTTGCACAGTCTCCAAAGGTTCCGTCGGCATTGGGCTTTCCGATACTATGGCATACTTCACAAGCCATCTTAGTGATTTCTGGGCCTTCCATATGATAAAGGTCATTATATTTTCCTGTAGATGAAAGCCCGTAGCGCTTTAGTTGTTCATCAGTAAAAGCGGATGCACCTGTTTGAGCATACCATGCTGGCGCGCCATGACGGCTATGATCGAATTGTGTAGTTTGAGTGGGATGGCACTTGGAACAATTTTGAGGTGTAGGTCGTAGGACGATATTGTTTTCATAATGATTCACCGTGAGTTTGCCACCAGGTTCACCTCGGTGGCAATCGATACATGCAACCTTACTTGCCGCATGCTTGCTTTCGCCGTATTGTTTAACGACACCAGGTGTAGTTCGATTATGGCAGGTGAGACAACTTCCTCCATTTCCTGCAAAGGAAAGGGTAGCTTGATCTCCCTTGTTGGATGTGCTCCACATCGAGAAGAGATAACCTGCTGCAATAGTGATAATCAAAGCAGCGATCACATTACGCCAAAGTTTACTTTGCTTCATACTATCCGGATAAACCGGATGCACCTCCTTACCATCAATTACTGTCAGTTAGTATTTGTAAAGGGCAAAAAAATACTCTATATTGTTCCATTGTAAATAATTAAAAAAAGTTTGAGGAAATGAGTTGACATTTTGGGGATGTTGGGCTATACTAAAAAAGTTCTCAAAACGTGGCCCGTTGGTCAAGCGGTCTAAGACACCGCCCTTTCACGGCGGTTACACGGGTTCGAATCCCGTACGGGTCACCAAACAGAATAAATGGGCGATTAGCTCAGTTGGTAGAGCGCCTGCCTTACAAGCAGGATGTCGGCAGTTCGACCCTGTCATCGCCCACCAGAAATTATGGCCCCGTGGTGTAGCGGTTAACATGCCTGCCTGTCACGCAGGAGATCGTCGGTTCAAATCCGATCGGGGTCGCCATTATAATTCATGCCTAGAAGCTTAATGGGTAGGTGGCCGAGTGGTTAAAGGCGACAGACTGTAAATCTGTTCCGCGAGGTACGATGGTTCGAATCCATCCCTGCCCACCAATTCTAACACTGAGAAATGAACTTTGGAATTATTTCCAATAGGGTGATAGAAAAGCTAGTCTGGTAGATGAACGGAGAGGTTTAGAGGACCTCAAGTATTACAAATTGTCGCGGGATGGAGCAGCGGTAGCTCGTCGGGCTCATAACCCGAAGGTCGTCGGTTCAAATCCGGCTCCCGCAACCAAGGTATTGGGATCTAGGCAAATGCTTAGACTTAATATATAAATTGGGGTGTCGCCAAGCGGTAAGGCACCAGACTTTGACTCTGGCATTCGTAGGTTCGAATCCTCCCACCCCAGCCAAAACGGGCCATTAGCTCAGTCGGCTAGAGCACCTGACTTTTAATCAGGGTGTCCCGCGTTCGAGTCGCGGATGGCCCACCAAGCAATTTGCGGGTGTAACTCAGTGGTAGAGTGTCACCTTGCCAAGGTGAAAGTCGCGAGTCCGAATCTCGTCACCCGCTCCAAAAAACGCGCTCGTAGCCCAGCTGGATAGAGCGTCTGACTACGAATCAGAAGGCCGGGGGTTCGAATCCCTCCGAGCGCACCAAAAAATTAAACAAATTGCCGTTGTAGCTCAGTTGGTAGAGCGTATCCTTGGTAAGGATAAGGTCACCGGTTCAATCCCGGTCAATGGCTCCAGCAAATGCGGGAGTGGCGAAATTGGCAGACGCGCACGCTTGAGGGGCGTGTGGGTAACACCGTACGGGTTCAAGTCCCGTCTTCCGCACCAACTTTAAAGGATTTGGAGAAGTACTCAAGTGGCTGAAGAGGACGGTTTGCTAAACCGTTAGGGTGGGTAACTGCCGCGAGGGTTCAAATCCCTCCTTCTCCGCCAGCATATATTCCTCGATAGCTCAATGGTGGAGCAACCGGCTGTTAACCGGTAGGTTGTAGGTTCGAGTCCTACTCGGGGAGCCATGGCAGGGTAGCCAAGTCGGTCTAAGGCAAGCGGTTCATACCCGCTCATCCGAGGGTTCGAATCCCCCCCCTGCTACCAAAACGCGCGGGTGTAGCTCAATGGTAGAGCACTAGCCTTCCAAGCTAGCTACGTGAGTTCGATTCTCATCACCCGCTCCATATGAAATTATAACCGCACCGTCAGGTGCGGTTTTTGCTATATGCTTACTTTGTAAGCTTATAGTTCACTAATCCATTAATCTACTCATGTATGGAGCAACACGCACTGATTATGAATTACTGTGATCCCGTGTTCTTTGCCATTACGAATAGCCTCGTCGTTTTCACTACCGGGTTGCATCCATACCCTGGTGATTCCAAGATCGATGCAATCTCTGATGACTTGTTCGGTAATTTTGGGTGGAACGACAACACTTACGGCATCAGGTTTCGACGGTAATGTGGCTAAGGAGGAATAGCAAGGATCTCCGTCGATACTTTCAAGCCCGGGATTAATTGCATAAACCGAGTAACCAGCATTTTTTAGTTTAGCGTACACTTTATAACCAAATTTTTCCTGGTTATTAGATACGCCAACCACAGCCCAAGTTTTATGGACTAAAAATTGGTTCATATCATCCGACATCGTTAAGACTCCTTTCTGATAATCAATTTAGATGAGTACAGTGTAAAACAAAGAGTATCGAATAGCAACTAGAGTACCCAAGCCCATGTAGTAATATTAATGACGTTGAAGAAAGTGGTCCAACTCATAATTTGCCTGCCACTTGGATAATTTCCAATCTGCAAATTACTAACCGTGGGGACAAGGCAGGTAAGAGACTCTTAATATTCAATAAAACCCCATGAGGAGGGGTTGACGATTTTGTAGTAAATGTGGTATATTATTAAACGTCGCTGGTCGACGTGCAAACACAATATAACGACACAATAAACGGAATTAACCAGTTGACAGTAAACATTAAAAATGCTATTATATCTAAGCGTCGTCAAATAAATACTAGAAGTTGTAGACGCGAAGAAGCATAAGTTTACTAAGAAACTAATTCCTAACCATGGTCTTTGAAAACTAAACAACAAGGACAGCCAATGAGAGAAACTCGAAAGAGTTTCAAAGAAACAATGAGCAAGTCATCATCTTCTTCAATACAGA
>NZ_SPQR01000030.1 GCF_004766055.1 Desulfosporosinus sp. Sb-LF
CTGTATTGAAGAAGATGATGACTTGCTCATTGTTTCTTTGAAACTCTTTCGAGTTTCTCTCATTGGCTGTCCTTGTTGTTTAGTTTTCAAAGACCATGGTTTAAACTTTGTAAACATAATGCCTCGTTGTGGCACTCAGTTATAATAGCATTTTCAGCTGACGCTGTCAACTATTATTATTTTCTGTCGTTCCTCTAAGTTCTTACTGAGAGAAGCAACATCTGCTATACTATCATGATATTCAGCTTAAATCAAGACTTAATTTGACTTTCTGTCAACTGCTTTTTGCATTACGCCTCATTCTTAGCCTTTGCTGGGTAAAAAATGACCAAGATAAAACTCAATACCGCTGATATGAATAAACCCCAATAGACATACTTAAGTGAAAGTGCCAACCCTGTTGTCATTATATCCAAAACTCCATGCGACAGAGTCCCTCTCTTAACTGGGTCAAGCAGTACATTAATGACGTCTACATTTAGTCCATCTCTATGCACTTCTTTGAGATAGTTCGATAATTTATTATTTAAAATTCCTCCCAAAATTGCAGCGCCCATGGTATTTCCCAATATGTTCATAAACATATTAGAGGCAGTCGCCACTCCACGCATCTCCCATTTCACGCTGTTTTGAATCCCTACGATAAAAACGGTCCTAGTGAGTCCCATCCCTATACCAATCAAGAATGAACCCACACCGGCCCAGAGCCACCCTTTTTCTGGGCTTAGAGTTACAAAGAATATTGAACCCACAAGAATCCAAATTCCTCCGACGATCGCAATACGTCTAAAGCCGAATTTAAACATAACCTTACCAGCCAAAGTAGCAGCAACCACCCAACCCATCGTCATAAAAGCAAGGACAAAACCCGCAATTATTGGGGACTTTACCATAACCCCTTGAATATAGCTTGGCAAAAACGAAGAAATCCCGATTAGCACGACACCCGTCGTCAATGTTGCTAAATTCGAAACCACAATTAAAGAATCTTTCCAAATCTCCAAGGGCATGATCGGCTCAGCTTCTCGTTTTTCCTGTAAGATGAACATATAGACTCCCGCAAAAAAAACTCCCAGCAGGACGAGGACCGGTGCCGATAACCAAGACCAAACTGTTCCCGCCTGTATGAAGACAACCATCAAAGAACTAATTGAGATAAAAATGAGTGCTGAACCAATGTAGTCGATTTTATGTTCTTGTTTATGTACCGTTTCCCCAAGAAAAAACCATATTCCGGCCACTGCAAACACGCCGATCGGAACATTGACCCAAAAAATCCAAGACCATTGAACATATTGTACAAAAAAGGCTCCAAGAGCTGGCCCAATGATGGAAGATACACCCCATACACTGGAAATATAGCCTTGAATGCGAGCGCGTTCTGACATACTAAAAATGTCCCCAACGATCGTAGTAGCTATAGGTTGTACAGCTCCTGCCCCAAAACCCTGGACAAATCGAAAAAGGATAAGCATATTCATCGTTTTGGCGAAACCACATAGTACAGACCCTACAAGGAAAATAAAGACACCAAACGTGAAAACAGGTTTTCGCCCGTACAAGTCGGCGAGTTTACCATAGATGGGAATTGTCACTGCTTGAGCCAAAAGGAAAGACGAAAATACCCAACTAAATAGAGAGAAACCCCCGAGATCTCCCACAATGCTGGGTATCGCAGTCGCGACAATTGTTCCCTCAATTGCAGCCATAAACATTGCTAACATAATGCCGGCTAAAACAACGGTGCGATTCGTTTTTATAGGTTTACGAACATGAACTTCCTTATTGAGCATGTATCTAAAAACTCCTTCTAAACTCCAAATGTGCTTTAGCTTATATTACGACAAACGACATAGGTGAGCATTTCAATTCTCTTATTCAGCTATTACTTTATGCTTCTCTAAAACTGCCCGAATCGTGAACCACTCCACCTCGTCTGAGAGAAGATCTTTAATAGGTCGTAATTTCTCTCGACCCACTTTGCATACCGCGTCCAAAATAGCTGATTCTTGTTCAACCGGTATGAAATCATTCCAAGGTACTGCATGTCCCTCAAGACTGCAACGAACAAAATGATCCTGGACTGTGAGCGCAGTGAGCTTTCTAACGTTCGCAATGTCTTCTAACGTGAGTCCTTCCTTGTAAAGCATTAAGGTTTGGTGATGACTTGGCAACTTTTCTTTTGCATTATTGGCTGAATTCCCATTTTCCTTGGGTGTTTCAATATCATCCTCATTAAATGAACGACTAAGTTTAGACTTGAGCCTTGCTCCTCCAGGAATTTCAACCTCAATAAAACTCTGGATCCCCGCCAAGAAGTCGTCTCCATACTTCTCTAATTTTCGCTCCCCAACCCCGCTGATGCGTATCATCGCCTGACGATCGTTTGGACAGACCTGAGCCATTTCTCTCAGGGTACTATCTGCGAAGATCATATAGGGTGGCAGGTTTTCCCTCTGAGCAATTTCCCTCCGAAGTGCACGCAAACGATCAAACAAACTAACCTCTTCAGTTTCTTTACGAGAAGGCAGTAGCGACACTTTTTGCCTGACCTTCGCCTCCCCTTTTATGACCAAAACTGCATTAGGGAGTAGTTTTACCACTGGGTATTCTCCATTTGATAGTTGCAAATAGTTTTCTGCTATTAAATAGTTGATGCGGTCTTTAATCTCCTGCAGTGAAACTTCACGCATAATCCCATGTGTGGTAAGTTCGTCGAATCGAAGCTCTAGGATCTTTTTATTTCGAGAACCTCTTAAAACATCTGCCACCATACCGATGCCATAACGCTCACGCATCCGGTATATACAAGAAAATATCTTTTGAGCCTCCACGGTAATATCTACGATCTCACGCTCGTCGTTACAATTACTGCAGTTGCTGCATTCTTCTTGGATGTTTTCTTCTCCAAAATACTCTAGAATCGTTTTACGTAAACAACGAGGTGTGTGACAATAATCAACCATCCCTTGAAGCTTCTTAAGCTCATTCATTTTGCGGTCCGGCTGAAAGATAGTCTGTTCAATCAGATATCTTTGCAAAACCACATCCTGCGGAGAAAATAACAAAAGACACTCTCCTGGCTCTCCATCCCGTCCGGCGCGCCCCGCTTCCTGGTAATAAGCTTCCATATTCTTCGGCATATTATAATGAATTACATATCGAACATTGGATTTATCAATTCCCATTCCAAACGCATTGGTGGCCACCATGACCGTCCTTTCATCGAAAAGGAAATCCTCTTGGCTTTTTTGACGATCTTCATCCTTCATTCCAGCGTGATATTTACCAGCTTTCAAGCCATTTTTAATTAAAACGGCTTGTAGGTTGTCCACCTCCTTGCGCGTTCCGGCATAAATAATTCCGGCCTGGTCAGTATGCGCTTTCACGTAATCCAAAACAAAAACCTTCTTGTTTTCCCCCCTAAGTGTTGCAAACGTAAGATTCGGTCGGTCAAAACCGGAAACAAAAACATTCGGATCGCTTAACCCCAAGTTTTGAATAATATCTACCCGAACCTCTTCGGTAGCAGTCGCAGTGAAAGCCCCGATTAACGGTCGATTTGACAACGATTTGAGAAAAGGTCCTAGCTGAAGGTAACTCGGCCGAAAGTCATGTCCCCACTGAGAAACACAGTGCGCTTCGTCAATTGCCAAAAACGAGACATGTAAAGAACCTAAAAGGCTACGAAAACTCTCTGATTCTAAACGTTCAGGCGCAATATACAAAAGTTTATAGTCTCCTCGTTCCGCCCGTTCAATCCTTGACCTGACTTCTTTTAATGACAATGAACTATTAATAAAGGTTGCCGGAACTCCATATTGCTGTAACGCATCCACCTGGTCTTTCATCAGTGAAATTAATGGCGAAATAACAAGTGTCGTCCCTTGAAACAAAAGAGCCGGGATTTGGTAGGCAAGCGATTTTCCGGCCCCTGTTGGCATAATGGCTAATGTATCTGTACCTAGAAGTAAACTTTCGATCACTTTTTGCTGGCCATCCCGAAAATGAGTATACCCGAAATACCTGCGTAGAACACCCAAGGCCTTTTCTATCATAATAAACGAACATCTCCTTAAGTTATGCAACCTCATTAATCTGACCTTATTATAACAAAAAAAGACCGGTTAAGGACTTTTCTCTTAACCCGGTTTTTCTATTTGTTACATTTTTAGGCAAATTAAATGAGTACAAGGACTTACTACTAGTCTCTACGCTCGTTTTTCACGTTATGTTACCTTTTATACTAGTTGTTCGTAAGCCTCGCATTTGATGATATCGTAGACCTCTTTAAGCGGAATCTAATGCTCTTCTGCTAGTTTGCGGCAATCTTCATATTCTGGAGCCACATTTCGCAGGCTATCCTGATAGTGAGCAACTTTCACCTTAGCTTTACCTAGCTTGGTCTGCACAGTCCTTAGTTCATAAGGCAACATATACTTGGCCACTGGGTAAACCCTAACCCCAATCGAGGTTGTCTCAGCAAATATTAGCTGGTAGAAATCTTCTAATTGATGGGTATGGATCAATAAACTCAATACTATGGCTGGGCGATTTTTTTTCATCTGAATTCTTTGTAAGAAAACATCCATCGCTCCGGCTTTAAGAAATTTAGTAATCATAAAACTCTGGGTTCATGTCATCTATATTAGCCTCCATCATCAGGGCTTGGCCTTGGTGGACTTCACCTTTGCCGCCATAACGAATCTTGCCCGTCGGAACCCGATTGATCCAGTTTCTCGCCAATACTTAAACGCAACATGTTGGGGATAACCAAATCCCGCTCTCCGGCTCCATAACCCGTATTCGCTACTCGCATCAGTGGCATACTTCCGAAGTTTTGACAAAAAGCCGTAATAATTGCCGCTCCAGTTGGGGTCACTAATTCTTGTTCTATATCTTGGGAATAAATTGGTACTCCTTGTAATAATTCCAGAGTCGCAGGCGCAGGAACGGGCATTAATCCGTGGGCACATTTAACAAACCCAGTTCCGGTATGTACTGGTGAAGCATATACTTCCTCGACCCCTAGCCTCCAGAGACCGATAACTGAACCAACAATATCAATAATGGCATCCATGGCACCAACCTCATGAAAATGAATTCGATCAACAGTTGTCTGATGTACTTTCGCCTCGGCCTCCGCTAGGCGAGTGAAAACCTGGATACTTTTTTCTTTAACAGTCTTAGGTAACGTACTTTGATTAATAATATCTTGAACGTCACTCAAATGTCGGTGAACATGGCCCTCTTCAGTTAATACGTGTACCTTGGTCCCACTGATTCCCTTTTTTACGACTTTCTCTATTTGTAGTTGATAACCCGTTAAAGGAAGTTTAGCTAAATCCGACTTTAGTTGCTCCCAATCTAAACCAGCATCCACTAAAGCCCCCAATGTCATATCTCCACTTATCCCGGCAAAACAGTGAAAGTAGGCGATTTTCATGCTCCAGCCTCCCCTATTCTATTGATTAAACTAGCCTGATACCCTGCACCGAAACCATTATCGATATTGACCACACTCACACCACTTGCACAGCTATTCAACATTGCAAGCAAAGCGGCTAACCCGCCGAAACTAGCACCATAACCAACACTGGTGGGCACGGCAATCACCGGTTTGTCGACTAACCCTCCAACCACACTGGCGAGGGCTCCTTCCATTCCAGCAACCACGATTAAAACCCGTGCGGCCAAAAGCTTATCCTTTTGGCTTAATAAACGATGAATACCCGCTACACCGGTGTCATAAAGGCGTTCCACCCGGTTGCCCATCACTTCGGCAGTAATAGCCGCTTCTTCGGCTACAGGAAGATCTGAGGTCCCAGCACTGATCACTAAGATATGTCCCCGTTTTGCCTGCTCACCCCGTCGTATCACAATTAAGCGAGCTAAATCATAATACTCAACGTTAGAAATTCGTGCAGCAACCGCTTCATAAACATCATGATTAGCCCTAGTTGCTAGAATGTTAGTTTCTGCCCCTTCGGCCAGTCTTTCAGCGATGGTGACGATCTGTTCAGTTGTTTTACCTGCACTATAGATAACTTCAGGAAATCCCTGCCTGAGCTGGCGATGATGGTCGATTTTTGCAAAACCCAAATCTTCAAAGGGCAAATCTTTTAATTTATCTAACCCTGAATCAATACTTATTTCGTTATTCTTGATTCCTATGAGCAAATCACGTAAGCTTTTCTCATTCATAATTTCTTTTCCTCTTCATCTTAATTTCATCCATACTCCCGTTCCGTAACCTTGCAGTCCATCACTTCTTTAATTTCCCCGACATATCGTTTTTCCTCAAGAGTTCGAATTCTATTATAATACAATTTAATTGAAGTGGGTAATCAGACCGTTAGTTCACCCCAACCTTTTGTTCCATCAGAGGCACAACACTGACCCATCAGAATACTTTTTATAATTTTTAATCAAACTTATCTAACCTACTTTAAATTGTATTTATTTTCCCCTAAAATAAGATTTAAAATCACCATAAAACCAAGTTTGGCTTATTAAGTATTAACCCCTTACGCCACAAAGGCCGTCACCTTTAACTTTTAGTGTCCAAGAACTCAACACAGAGAATCCATTATATGAAATTCAATCAGTCAGTAAAGAGGTTTTACGTACCATCGATAAATGGTTAAGGGGGATATCGAATGGCATTCATTCTAAATGATAATGTAAAAATTCGTTATGAAGTTGAAGGGAACGGAGACTGTTTAGTTCTTCAACATGGGTTTTTTGGTAGTATAGAAGATTGGTATGAATATGGATATGTAGATAACTTAAAGAAAAAATTTCAATTGATTCTAATTGATGCAAGAGGGCATGGCAAAAGTGACAAACCTCATATTTCTAATCAATATTCACTATACCTTCGGGCACTAGACGTGATAAAGGTTCTTGATGCTCAAAAAATTGAAAGATGCACTTACATGGGATATTCAATGGGAGGTTGGATTTCATTTGGATTAATGAAATGGTTCGAGAAGCGATTTAATTCATTTATCCTTGACGCTATACATCCCTATGAAAATAATATGCTTTCTTTACGGAATGCGGTGATGACTCTTGACATCTTGGTCCCTCAATATAATATATCTGAAAGACATAAAATGAGATTTTTGAATAATGATCGAGAAGCATTATTGGCATCTATTGAAGAAACTCGAAACGATAGTACTAATATATTAAGGAATATTACAGTACGCTGCTTGATGATGGCTGGAGAGAATGATGAGATTTATAAAAAGGTAAAAGGAAGTTCAGAATTAACAAATATGATTGAGTTTGTTACAATCCCTGAAGCGGACCATGGGGATTCGTTATACAAGAGCAACTTAATTATCCCAAATATTGAAAGATTCATTGCGCTTTCTTTATAAACCATTTATGAAGGACTAATGGAAGAAATGGGCATATTTCAGTATACGAAAGTCTCGACAGTCTACTTCGGCGAAACGCTGGAGGCTTCTGCCGAAGCAGCCTATCCTGAAAGGAAGACTTCGTGGCGAAGGTTAGACTTTCGGACCCGAACGGGTGGAACTCCGACCCCATAGACGTTTAAATGCTTGAAAATCGTTCGTTCTAACACAAAAAGACTACCTCGTTAGAGATAGTCCTTTTGCTGGTTT